>CACZPF010000298.1 GCA_902782975.1 uncultured Lachnospiraceae bacterium | reverse complement strand
TTATCAATCTCCCGGAAGGCACTGAGATGTGCATGCCTGGTGATAACATCGAGATGACCATCGAGCTGATCCATCCGATCGCTATGGACCTTGGTCTTACCTTCGCTATTCGTGAAGGCGGACGTACTGTAGGTTCAGGCCGTGTTGTCAGCATCATCGAATAATTTTCTTTCATAATTTCAGCATTTTCGGGCAGCTGTTTTCGAAAAGAAAACAGCTGCTTTTTCTTTGTGTGGACAATGCACGGTTTTTCCTGTAAGATACAATTGTAATAGAGTTTTGCTGG
Organism: uncultured Lachnospiraceae bacterium; assembly: GCA_902782975.1. Lineage (GTDB taxonomy): Bacteria > Bacillota > Clostridia > Lachnospirales > Lachnospiraceae > Blautia_A. The sequence continues at coordinate 6,335 of CACZPF010000298.1, read as the reverse complement.
GAGGTATACGTATGAACGAGAATGAAAAGGTACTGGAACTTGCACGGAATACCGGTTTTGAATCAGTGGGAATGCTGGATATGACGACGCTCCGGTTTCTGCCGGAGGTCAGGGAGATGTGTGAAGTGAACACCTGCGGACGATATGGAAAGTCCTGGGCTTGTCCGCCGGCGTGCGGCGAACTGCCGGAGCTGCAGGCAAAAGTGGAACAGTATAAAGAAGGCATTCTTGTACAGACGGTTGGACAGCTGGAGGACAGTCTGGATATCGAGGGAATTCAGGATGCTGCCATCAGTCACGGGAAACGTCTGGACGAGATGTGGGACGAGATGAAGAAATGTTTTCCGGATGTTCTGGTCCTGGGAGCCGGCAGCTGCAGCCGGTGCAGGACCTGTACTTATCCGGATGCACCTTGCAGATTTCCCGATAAACTGATGCATTCCATGGAAGCCTGCGGCCTGATGGTCAATGAAGTATGTACCAGAAACGGACTTCCTTACAACCATGGTAAGGACACCATCTGCTATACCGGATGCTTCCTGTTTAACCGCTGATATTTTTTGAAGAAAACCCCGGCCAGAGAGTGTGATATGATCCTCTGTCCGGGGTTTTTGCTTAAAAATGAAAGTAGGTAAAATCTGTTTTCATGATCAATCTGTCGTCCGGCGTCCGTATTTCAGCATAGCAGAAAAAAATCTTTTTTCCCTTTTTTTGGACACAGGCTTTACAGATCAGGGTATCTCCTTCCTTTGCGCCGCTGATGAAGCTGGTATTTCCGGTAAGGGTGGGCCCGAACCCGCCTGCAGAGAGAAAAGCGACGCCGGCTGTGATATCGGCAAGATTGAAAAGAAACGTACCATAACAGATCCCAAAAGCATTCAGATGCTTTTTCTGCACGAGCAGGGTGGCACATGCGCTGCCCTTGCCTACTTCTGTAAAGTCCAGATTGAATTTTTCTTTTACATCGTGGATGGCATATTCGATGTTTTTAATAGAAGCCTCATCTATGGAGGCATCAATGATACAGTCACTCATTTGATCGTTTGATCCTTTCTGTTAAAGGCGCATATGCTGGATCAGGCAGGCGATCCGATAGGGCAGCTTTTCCTGTTCGGAAGTAAGAGAAGAACCAAGAAGCTGCCGGATATTATTCATCCGGTACTGTACTGTGTTGCGGTGGATGAACAGTTCCTCAGCGACAGCCTGAATGCTGCCGTCGTATTTTAAGAACAATTCAAGGGTCTGGACATAGTTGCTGTCATGTTGTCTGTCATAAGCAATAAGAGGCGATAGCGGGACGACAGAAAGCTGATTGAGCAGTTCTTTATCCGGTACAGAGTATAAAAGACGATAGATTCCCATTTCGCTGAAATATTGAAGGCCGGTCTTCTGATCCTGTGCCATGTGCAGGGCAGCGAGAGCCCTGTGATAGGCAGTATGCAGGTTTCCGATATCTGTTACGGAATCGCTGGCACCAAGATAAACAGGAAAGGAAGCCATCTTTTTCTGCAGACGCTGATAGAAACCATTCACGATCTCTTTAGAAACGGAAATCGGAAGGGCATTCATAATGATAACAAAACAGGATGCATAGTAAAAAAAGTGTCCGTTGTGGGTCAGGTTGGAAAGATAAAGCTGCATGCGGTAGGCAATACGCCTGCGTTCCACGGTATCCATTTTATCCAGATCCGGTGTAGTGACCAGGACTACCTGAAAAGTGCCGTCTACGTCAAAGTGAGCCAGAAGATCTTTTTCGTAGAAGGCCCGGGCATCCGGCTCTTCGATCGCCTTAATGAAGGCGGCAGAGATCTGTTCATCAGCAGTACTCTGCAGAAATACGCGGATACTAAGATCCTTGATCATATCTGCCAGAACAACATCCCACGGAACTGTCAGAAGAGGAAAGTCATTCGCCTCACACAGTTCAATGACAGAAGGGGGAATCTGAAGAATATAAAAACCGGTATTGATGATCAGGCCGGATGCATTATGAGCCATAAGATGGCGGACCAGTTCCAGCTGGGAATCCTCATTCTGAAATCCGAGACCAGTGGTCACGGCCAGCTCCTTACCGGCAAAATTGTGGATGATCGTAACATCCTCCAGCATGAGAAGCCAGCTGATAGAATTGGACCAGCCAGCCTCGCCGGCGATCAGTTTCATCTGATAACGGTCCCTGGAAACCAGAAGCATGTCCTCAATCGTGAAACCCATAGAATTATCTCCCTCATCCCGCTGGAGGCGGGGCAGGCGTCAGGCATGAGCCGGAAAGTGTTTGTGCTCCAGGCACAAAAAAACCGGTTACATTTTGCTCCCCGACACGTAGAATAAAAAAATATAAGTGCTATGATAATGACAGAAAACAAAAAGAAAAGAAAAATCTTTCGACAACATATAACTATAACAGGGGGTGCCGATTATGTCAATTATGGGAAATATCAATTACGATATGTACAAAGCAGAAATGAGCCAGCCGGATTGGATCAAATCTGAAAGATATGAATACTGTGAAGATTTTTATGATGCATTTAAGACAGATTCTAAAAAAGCACTGAAGAGATTTATTAACAGATTATTCTCGATCGCTTTCTGACAGAACATCGGCAGGTGCTGCCCCGGAAACCGTTTATTCATCGGTTTCCGGGGCTTTTTTTCGCGGCGGCAGGTTCCTGAAAAGATCTTTGGCATCCCGGATGCCCGAATGCCGGTGAAGGCAGCTTTTCTACGCATGATTTTATGGCTTCTCTTTGAAGTCTTTTTAGTGTATACTAAGAATTACAGTTTATTACAGTGTTATACAGAGGAAAGAATGAAACGGATTCGGAACCGGGGACTGGCTCCCGTACATAGAAGGCAGGTATCCGAATATAAAACGAAGATGAAGATGGAGGTTCGGGTTCAGTGAATTGTTTACTGGAAGAAATTATTGCAGCTGCCAGGCAGGCTGGCGGAATCATGATGAGTGCCCAGGAGCATCATGAAGCAGCTCAAAATAAAACAGGGCATGCGAATTTTGTGACCGAGTATGATCAGAAGGTGCAGGAGCTTCTGATGCAGCGGCTCTCTGCCATTTTGCCGGAAGCACATTTTGTTGGTGAGGAGAATGGAAAAGAGGTCTTTCTTCCTGAGTATGCAAAAGGGTACACTTTTGTGGTGGATCCCATCGACGGTACGACCAACTTTATGAAGGCCTACAGACCAAGCTGTACTTCCATCGGCCTGTTGAAGGATGGAAAACCCTACATCGGTGTTATTTATGTTCCTTATACAGATCAGATGTTCCATGCTGAACGTGGAAAGGGAGCATTTGAAAACGGCAGATGTATCCGTACCTCGGGGGAATCTCTGAAGAACAGTCTTGTGACAATGGGAACAGCTCCCTACTATGGAGAAAAGGTGACAAGAAGTGCCCTGGATATCGGTCACTGGTATCTGATGCGCTCCATCGACATCCGGCGGACAGGCAGCGCGGCATTTGATTTGTGCATGGTGGCTTCCGGCAGATCCGGCCTGTTTTTTGAGCCGCGGCTCGGCTTGTGGGATTATGCCGCCGCTGCCTGCATTCTTCTGGAAGCAGGCGGGAAGATCACCGATATCTACGGGAAGGAACTGACCTACACAGGCGCTTCCTCCGTGTGTGCAGCATCGGAAGGAATCGTGGGTGAATCCTATCTTCCGCCCAGAGAACTCATCTATACCGGAATGGATCCCGAAGATGAATGCTTTGAAAAGTTCCGTTTCTGGTGCAAGGACCCCTGCTTTGACCAGGAAACAAAACAGGAGCTTAAAGCAATCGAAGGAAATGCAGAAGAAATTGAAGACCGGTTCTACCGGGATCTGGAGTTTGGAACCGGCGGCCTCCGGGGTGTGATCGGAGCAGGCACCAACCGGATGAATATCTATACGGTCCGGAAAGCGACCCAGGGACTGGCGAATTTTATCATAAAGGAAAAGGCAGAAGACAGGGGTGTGGCGATCGCTTATGATTCCCGGATAAAATCGGATGTATTTGCCAGAGAGACGGCTCTTTGTCTGGCTGCGAACGGAATCAAAGCCTATATTTATCCCTCCCTTCGTCCGACCCCCATGCTGTCCTATGCAGTCCGGGAGCTGGGATGTATAGCAGGGGTCGTGGTTACGGCAAGTCACAATCCCGCGGAATATAACGGTTACAAGGTATACTGGGAAGATGGAGCCCAGATCACAGCGCCCAAGGATAAGCAGATCATCGCGGAAGTGAATGCCATCGATGATTTTGGCGCATGCAGGACCACGTCTCTGGAAGAGGCAGAAAAAGCCGGGCTTTACGAAGTGATCGGTCCGGAGATGGATGATCATTATATGGCGGATCTTAAGAAGCTGGTGCTTCATCCGGAAATCATTGAAAAGCAGGCAAAAAACCTGACCATCGTTTATACCCCTCTTCATGGGACAGGCAACCTTCCGGTCAGACGTATTCTTAAAGAGCTGGGATTTGAGAAGGTCTATGTGGTCGAAGAGCAGGAGATGCCGGACGGACATTTCCCGACCGTACCTTATCCGAATCCGGAGGATAAAAAGGCCTTTGCTCTGGCACTGGAGCTGGCAGAAAAGGTGGATGCAGACATCGTCCTGGCTACCGATCCGGACGCAGACCGCCTGGGGATCTATGCAAAGGATCACAAGGACGGGACTTATAAGAGCTTTACCGGAAACATGTCGGGGATGATCATTCTGGAGTATCTTCTTTCCCAGAGAAAGAAACTGGGTCTGCTTCCTGAAGACAGTGCTGTTGTTACAACGATCGTTTCCGGAAAAATGGCCCGGAAGATCACAGGAGAGTATCATGTGGCTCTTCTCGAGACATTGACAGGTTTTAAATATATCGGCGAGCAGATCAAGTTTTTCGAGAGGGACAGGAATCATACCTTTATCTTTGGCTATGAAGAAAGCTACGGGTGCCTGGAAGGAACGCATGCCAGGGACAAGGATGCTGTGGTCGCCGTGATGGCATTGTGCGAAGCAGCTGCCTTTTATAAAGAGCAGGGCCTGACACTCTGCGACCAGATGAGAAATCTTTTTGAAAAGTACGGGTTCTACAAAGAGGACCTTTGCACTGTTACCTTAAAGGGGCAGGACGGGGCCAGAAAGATCAAGGCCATGATGGAAAAGATCAGAAGCCAGGTCCCGGAGCGTCTGGGATCCTTTAAAGTACTTTCTTTCCGGGATTACAGGGCGGATACGGTAAAGAATCTGGAGACTGGCGAAGTCACTTCTACCGGCCTTCCTTCTTCAAATGTGCTGTATTTCGAGCTGGAGAACGATGCCTGGTGCTGTGCAAGACCTTCCGGGACAGAGCCAAAGATCAAATTTTATGTCGGTGTATGCGGAAACGATGAAGAAGATGCAAAGCAGAAACTGGAAGAGCTCATGAATGCCGTACGCAGCCTGGCAGAATAAAAGAGCAGAGAACGATAGAGAAAACGGATTCTATATAGATATCGGGAGGTTTTTATGAATATCATACTACTTTCGGGCGGATCCGGAAAAAGGCTCTGGCCTTTATCCAATGAAGTAAGATCCAAACAGTTTTTAAAGATCTTCAGAAAAGCGGACGGCTCATCTGAATCTATGGTACAGAGGATGTACCGGATGATCTGTGAGGTTGATGAGGATGCTTCCATCACGATCGCTACTTCTGACAATCAGGTTGCGTCGATCCGGGCTCAGCTCGGAGATAAGGTGGGGATATCTGTTGAACCATGCAGGCGGGATACATTTCCCGCTATTGCGCTGGCTTCGGCGTATCTTCACGATGTGATCGGGGTAGGAGAGGAAGAGCCGGTGGTCGTCTGTCCCGTCGACCCCTATGTCGAAGCAGATTATTTCGAGATGCTGAAGAGACTCAGCGTACAGGCAGAAAAAGGCGAAGCGAACCTGGTCCTTATGGGGATCGAGCCCACCATGCCAAGCGAAAAATTCGGCTATATTATGCCTTCCTCCAGAGAACAGGTGAGCCTGGTTGATTCTTTTAAAGAAAAACCGGACCAGAAAACGGCAGAACAGTATATCGCGCAGGGAGCTCTCTGGAATGCGGGCGTTTTTGCCTATAAACTGAACTATGTGCTGGATATAGCCCGGAATGTTTTGGGAACAGCAGAATATAAGACTTTATTTGAAACCTACGGGGATCTTAAGAAGATCTCCTTTGACTATGCGGTTGTCGAAAAAGAGCCGAAGATCCAGGTCATGCGTTTTGCAGGAGCATGGAAGGACCTGGGAACCTGGAATACATTTACCGAAGCCATGAGCGAGGAGGTTGCCGGCAAGGCAGTGGCAGCAGATTGTGAGAATAC
>CACZPF010000297.1 GCA_902782975.1 uncultured Lachnospiraceae bacterium | reverse complement strand
TTCAAGAACAGCCTTCATTCCTTCATAATGCTGGACAGCAAGAACCTCTGTAGGTGCCATAAGAACAGCCTGATAGCCGTTTTCGGCCGTAAGGATCATGGCGAGAAAGGCAAGGATCGTCTTGCCGCTTCCAACATCTCCCTGTACCAGGCGGGACATCAGGGCGTGGCCGCACAGATCTCTCTCGATCTGATGCCAGACATTTTGCTGGGCGCCTGTCAGACGGTAGGGCAGATTATCGATGACCTGCTCTGTCTCCCACACGGGATGCATGGGAAAATGGTCTTCCTGTGAAACCGTCCTTCGTTTCAGCAGCCGTACAGCCAGAATAAAAAGAAAGAATTCATCAAAGGCCAGACGGCGGTGTGCGGCCGTGAGATCTTCTCGATTCCGGGGAAAATGAATCGTTTCCAGGGCGAAATTTGCCTCCGGCAGCTGATATCTCTCCCGGATATGATCGGGAAGGTACTCAAATTCCATTTTTCTCTCCGAAAGAACCTGCGACACCAGTTTTCCGATCCCCTTGCTGGTGATGCCGGCGGTAAGAGAATATACCGGCCGAAGCGAGTTTTCGACCTCCCCGTAGGCGCCAGGTGTAAAAACCTCTGCCTGTTCCATCTGAAGGCGTCCGTTCCGACGGACGACTCTTCCACGAAAACAGAAGAGGTATCCTTTCCGGAGAATGCTTCTAAGATAAGGTGCGCGGAACCAGATAAAGGTAAGCCGCCCGGAAGAATCGGCTCCTGTAACCGTGCTGATGGAAAGGTTTCCCTTCTTGTTCATGCGAAGATCAGAGGTGATCTGGACTTTTACGGTATTGACCTCTCCTTCACGCACTTTGCTCACTTCGACCGGGGCTGCATACAGCTGGTATCCTCTGGGATAATACATGATCAGGTCATCCACTGTAAGAATCCCCAGTTTTTCAAACAGCCTGGCTGTTTTATCTCCCACACCTTTCAGGTCTTTTATATTTCCTTCCACAGTATCTCCTCATTGATAGATCTCATTGGAATAAAAAACGCCTGACTTCCCGGAAAAGGCTTCTCATGAAGCCTGAAGCCCTTCCCGTAATCTAGGCGGTATATCTCATGCTGCAGCGTCCGGCAGATCCTGTAGATCAGGATGATCTGCCGCTGCTTTCATTTATTCTACGGAAATGATGTAATAATATACGGGCTGTCCGCCGGCATTTACTTCGATCTCACAATCCGGATATGCCTCCTCCAGTTTGGCAGAGAGGGCTTCCGCGGCATCGGCATCCACTTCTTTCCCATAGTATACGCTGATGACTTCCGATTCTTCATCCGCCATGGCCTCAACCATATCCAGAGCGACCTGCTCCATATCACTGCCTACTGCAAGGATCCCGCGGTCTCCGATCCCCATATAATCGCCCTCATGAATATCCTTCTCTTCCACGCGGGTGTCCCTTACAGCATAGGTTACCTGACCGGTTTTAACGGATGAGATGGCTTCTTTCATGGCTTCCAGATTTTCTTCACCGGATTTTTCCGGAACAAAGCTTATGATGGAAGAAATTCCCTGGGGGATCGTTTTGGTCGGAACGACAATAATATCCTTCCCTTCGGTCAGATCCCGTGCCTGATTGGCGGCGAGGATAATGTTTGTATTATTCGGGAAAATATAGACCGTCCGCGCACGGACAGCTTCGATCGCTTTTAGCATGTCATCCGTACTCGGATTCATTGTCTGGCCGCCTTCAATAAGATAATCAACGCCCAGTTCCTTAAAGATCGCCGAAAGGCCATCACCTGCAGATACGGCGATGAAGCCGTTATCCTTCAGCGGCTTTCTGGCCGCATCGGCCGCAGCCTGTTCCCTGGCCAGTCTTTCCGCATCCTTGATCAGCTTTTCCTGATGCTCTTCCCGCATATTATCGACCTTCATACGGGACAGTGCGCCATATTCCAGAGCCTTTTCGAAAGCCTGGCCCGGATGATTGGTATGGACATGTACTTTGACGATCTCGTCGTCCGCAACAAGAACGATCGAATCTCCGATCGAATTCAGGAAATCCTTAAAGGCATACTGCTCCTCGTCCGAAAGCGTTTTTTCGAGAAGGATGATAAACTCTGTACAATACCCGAATTTGATCTCCTTTTCTGTTTCCGGACTGATCTTTGTTATGCCGGGCGTCTGAGGCTTCTGGAATTCGGAATAATCCACTTCTTTACCGAGAAACCCGTCCAGGCATCCTCGAAGTACCTCCACAAGTCCCTGGCCGCCGGAATCCACAACGCCTGCTTCCTTAAGGACCGGCAGAAGATCCGGTGTCTTTTTCAATGTTTCTTCTGCACAGGCAAGGATCTCTTCAAAAAATCCTTCAAGATCCGTTTTGTCCTGACAGATTTCGGATGCCTTGGAGGCGGCTTCCCTGGCGACCGTCAGGATCGTACCCTCCTTCGGCTTCATAACAGCCTTGTAGGCTGTCTCCACGGCACGTTCCATGGCAGCGGCGATAATGACAGAATCAAGTTCCCGGTGTTTTTCGATGCCCCGGGTGAATCCTCTCAAAAGCTGGGACAGAATAACACCCGAATTACCCCGGGCGCCTCTTAAAGACCCCGAAGAGATGGCCTTTGAAAGCACATCCATTTCCATATGATCGATGGCTCCTACCGCATTGGCAGCAGACATGATCGTAAGGGTCATATTTGTACCTGTATCTCCATCCGGTACCGGAAATACATTCAGTTCATTGATCCACTCTTTTTTTGCTTCCAGGTTTTTTGCTCCGGCCAGAAACATCTTGGAAAGAGTGAGGGCATCTATCGTTCTGATATCCAAAACATTCTCCTCCTCTGGATTTAATCGATGGCGCGGACGCCTTCAATATAGATGTTGATCTTTTCGATTTCCATCCCGGTAAACTCTTCAACCTTATATTTCAGATTACTCACCAGATTATCAGCAATCGTACTGATATTTACGCCATAGGCGACGATAACATGAAAATCAAGCCGGATCTTATTATCTTTCGTTATGTTGACAATGATGCCATGCTTCAGGCTGTCTCTTCTCAAAAGCTTGACAAGACCGTCCTTCATGCTGACTGCCGCCATACCGACAATCCCAAAACATTCGACAGCGACGCTGCCGGCATAGGTTGCTATTACGTCTGTATCAATGACGATACGTCCCATTCCGGAATCGATTGTACCTTTCATATAAACCTCCATTGTGGTATTATATATCAAATAAATAACCTTCGGGCTGCATTCAGGTCATTCCGGGTCCTCCCGGAGCGTGCCTGTAAACAGCATACGCATATGTATCTGCTATTATACCCTGTTTTTAACAAAAAAGAAACATAATTTTTTTAATTAATTTTCTTTTTCACTTGCAAAAGCGCTGTTCATCTGTTAAAATGTTTTCTGTTGAAAAAAAGCGTAAGGAGGTGCTGTCATGGCTAAGTGCGCAATCTGTCAAAAAGGAGCTCATTTCGGAAATAACGTGAGTCATTCGCATAGAAGATCCAACAAGATGTGGAAATCTAATGTAAAGTCCGTCCGTGTTCAGGCGGGTGGCGGAAACAGCAAAAAGATGTATGTATGTACATCCTGTCTTCGTTCCGGACTTGTAGAGAGAGCCTGAATAATAACATTATAACGGCATCTCTGAATCTTCCGTGTTCCGTTTCTCGACCGAAAAACGGATGGCAGACAGTTTATTTCAAAAAGAATAAATTAAGAACTATGTATGTGCCGGAAGGCTGGTCATAGTTCTTTTTTTATTATGCGAAGAGCCGCCGTACGGAAGATGTCACATCACACTACATCTGCCATACGGCGGCTTGTTTTTT
>CACZPF010000296.1 GCA_902782975.1 uncultured Lachnospiraceae bacterium | reverse complement strand
CCATCTTCAGAACACGTTCTACTTCACCGCCGAAATCCGCATGTCCGGGAGTATCGATGATATTGATCTTCGTATTTTTATAAAATACAGCGGTGTTCTTTGACAGAATCGTGATGCCGCGCTCGCGCTCCAGATCATTGGAATCCATGACACGTTCCGCCACTTCCTGATTGGCGCGGAAAACGCCGCTCTGTTTGAGCATTTCGTCGACCAGCGTGGTTTTTCCGTGATCTACATGTGCAATAATGGCTATGTTCCGAATATCTTCTCTGACCATACAAATTCCTTCCTGTGCCTGTTCCGGTCGGCTCCTGCCGTTTTACCGATATGACACCACGCTATTTTAGCATATTTTTCCCGGAATACAAGCAGAAAAACCCTGTCCGCTTCCGGGACAGGGTCCAGATCCTGAATCTATGATTTAAACTAACGGAACAGTCTCCTTCAGCGACTGTACAAGAGTGACCCGATCGGCGTAAGGCCAGAGCTTTTCACAGCGCTCGGTCCCTGTCATGATCAGGATATCATTTTCCGCGACTTCCTGGATCAGAGAGATCAGGTCTTCCTCAGGGATAATGCCAAGTTCCGCCAGATCCAGCACTTCATCCAGTACCAGCACATCGCATTCGGAAGTGACCAGGACCTTTTTCGCGTAGTTCAGGGCATTTATGATATGCAGCCTTTCTTCGGCTTTCTCTTCTTCATTCAGATTACTGTAGCAGGCGTCAAATTTGTCAAATGAAAACAGTTTGATCTCGGGTTCCAGTTTTTTCAGATAATCCAGTTCTGCCCGGGCTTTTCCCTTCAGGAACTGGACAACGAATACGCTTCGCCCCTCACAGGCATAGCGTATACTTTGTCCGATCGCCGCGGCGGAGCGCCCGTACCCGGTGCCGCAGTACATAAAAATCCGTTCTTCTGGCATAATGTTTCCTTCCTTCCCCATTACAGGCAGCAGTAAAGCTGTCCCTATATTATACTTGAATCCGTCAGAGAGTGCAATATAAACTCTGAATGAACTTTGAACTGCCGAAAATCCGGCCTGAAGCACTTTGAATTTGACCGGGTGTTTGGTTGACAAACATCAGGGTGAATGCTATATTTGTGTGTATCATATAGTAGATAGAGGTCGCGTGTTTCATCAGTAACTGGTTGGATGTGGTCAGGCACAGGAAAAGATCAGGGAAAGGGGAAGACGCCGAAAGAAAGAAGAAGCCTGAAGCTTTTTTCTTGGGCATATGGCTAACAGCCATATGACTGTCATTATGCCTGTACAGGCAAAATGGAGCGCTATCGATCACTTCAATCATTTCGTTTGGTGTGGACGTATGCGCTGGCATGCGTTTTCTTTTTGCAAAAGGGTACAGGGAAGAAGGCCGGCAGGGTCCGGTAATTGCATCGGAAAAGAAGAGGGAACACCGCGTTTTGGCGGGGAAAGGAAGGAATTTATGGCTATTTTCACAGGGGCAGGCGTTGCGATCATTACTCCGATGAATCAGGATGAAAGTATTAACTACGATAAGCTGGAGGAACTGCTCGAGGAACAGATCGCTGGCGGCACCGATGCGGTGATCATCTGCGGTACAACGGGAGAGTCTGCGACACTGAGCCACCAGGAACATCTTGACGCCATCAAATTTACAGTGGAAAAGGTGGCAAAGAGAATACCGGTCATAGCCGGTACCGGTTCCAACAGTACGAGAGAGGCTCTGTATCTTTCGACCGAAGCAGAGAAATACGGTGTGGATGCAGTCCTTCTGGTCACTCCCTATTACAATAAAGCCACCCAGCCCGGTCTGATCCGCCATTATACCAGGATCGCCGAAGCGATCCATGTTCCCGCGATCCTTTACAATGTCCCCAGCCGGACCGGCTGCAACATTCTTCCGGAAACCATGGCTTATCTGGTGAAGAATGTCGAAAATATCGTCGGGATCAAAGAGGCAAGCGGCAATATCTCTCAGATCGCGAAACTCATGCATCTGACAGACGGGAATATTGAACTGTATTCCGGCAACGATGACCAGATCGTTCCGATCCTGTCCCTGGGAGGAAAAGGCGTGATCTCTGTTCTGTCCAATGTGGCTCCGAGGCAGACGCATGATATTGTTGCCCGGTTTATGGAAGGGAAGCTGGAAGAGAGCCGTAAAATGCAGCTGGATGCGCTGGATCTTTGCGATGCGCTGTTCTGCGAGGTAAATCCGATTCCGGTTAAGACTGCCATGAACATGATGGGAAAAGAGGTCGGCCCCTTAAGAGGACCGCTCTGTGAGATGGAGGAGAAAAACAAAGAACGTCTGCGTGCAGCCATGACGGCTTACGGCATCCTGTAAAGGAAAGCCCGTAATGTGAGCAGAGGATCTTCATCTGATCCGGCGGCGTTCTTGAAATATTTATCTGAAAAGGCAGGATTT
>CACZPF010000295.1 GCA_902782975.1 uncultured Lachnospiraceae bacterium | reverse complement strand
GTCGACGACATGCGCGCAATTCTGCGGGAAGGCGCGGACAAGATTTCCGTCAATTCCCAGGCCATCAAGACGCCGGAGCTTTTAAGCGAGGCGGCGGAGATTTTCGGCAGCCAGTGCGTGGTGGTCGCCATCGATGCAAAGAGAAGGCCGGACGGCGGCTGGAATATTTATAAACACGGCGGCAGGCTGGATACCGGCATCGATGCAGTCTGGTGGGCAAAAAAGGCAGAAGAACTTGGCGCCGGAGAAATCCTTCTTACCAGCATGGACTGCGACGGAACGAAGGCAGGGTATGACATTCCTCTTACGAGAGCCATCTCCGATGCAGTGAATATACCTGTGATCGCATCTGGCGGCGCGGGAACAAAGGAGCATTTTTACGAAGCCCTGACTGAGGGCGGTGCTCAGGCTGCGCTGGCTGCTTCCTTATTTCACTATAAGGAACTGGAGATCCGGGAAGTAAAAGAGTATCTGGCAGAAAGAGGCGTGCCGGTAAGATGTATATGACCGGGATATGCAGAATAAAAAACTGACCGGTAAACCTCCGGGAGAAGACGGAAGAGATCAGGTGTATGCAAATCAGATGTATGCAAATCAGATGTATGCAAATCAGATGTATGCAAATCAGATGTATAGAAACCAGATGTATGGAAACCAGATGTATTTAAATCAGATGCAGGGAAATCTGTGAAGAGATAAGAGCATAGAAAGAGGAACGAAATGGGAGCTATATCCGGAGATTGGATGGAGGCGCTGAAGGGAGAATTCCGCAAGCCTTATTATGCCTCTTTATATAAAACAGTGATGGAAGAATACCGGACGAGAAAGATTTTCCCGCCGCCCGATGATCTGTTTAATGCGTTTCACTTTACCCCTCTTAAAGAGGTAAAGGTCGTTATTCTTGGACAGGATCCCTATCATAATGACGGGCAGGCGCATGGCCTTTGTTTTTCTGTCAGAAAGGGCGTGGAGATTCCGCCGTCTCTGGTGAATATTTATCAGGAACTGCATGATGACTGCGGATGCTATATTCCGAATAACGGCTATCTTGAAAAATGGGCGAGACAGGGCGTACTTCTTCTGAATACAGTTCTCACGGTCCGGGCTCATCAGGCCAATTCCCATCACGGGATCGGCTGGGAAGAATTTACAGATGCCGCGATTTCGGTCCTCAATGAACAGGACAGGCCTATTGTGTTTCTGCTGTGGGGAAGACCGGCCCAGTTAAAGCATGCTATGCTGACAAATCCTAAGCATCTGGTTCTGGAAGCACCGCATCCCAGTCCGCTGTCTGCTTACAGAGGATTTTTCGGCTGCCATCATTTCAGCCAGACGAATGTTTTTTTGAGAGAAAACGGCCTGACGCCGATCGACTGGCAGATCGAGAATATCTGATGACCGAAAAGAGAAAGGTCTGAGGCCGGCAGGCTGTCAGACAGGAATGTTTTGAATTATAGTAACTGACAGGAATGTGCAGATGAGTCGTAAAAAGGACAATACCCTTGTAAAGAATGCGTCGTTTCTTATGGTGGCGGCGCTGGTATCAAAAATCATCGGGATGCTGTATAAGAGCCCGCTTTCCACGACGCTGGGAAGCCAGAGCTTTGCCTTGTTTCAGTATGCCCAGAATGTATATTTCATTTTGCTGATGATCGCTTCGTTTTCCATTCCGCAGGCGGTCTCAAAAATCATGGCGGAGAAGCTGGCGTTTAAGCGGTACCGCGACGCGCAGAAAGTTTTCAGATATTCGCTTCTTTATGCCGTTATTATGGGCGGCGCTGTGGCGCTGGTCTGCATCTTCGGTGCCGGGACCCTGGTTCCGGATAAGATGGCAGGTGCAAGACTTCCCCTGCAGATGCTCGCGCCGACGATCTTTCTGTCGGGCATTCTCGGTGTATTCCGCGGGTATTTTCAGGCATACCGCAACATGATGCCGACTTCTCTTTCCCAGATCGTGGAACAGATCTTTGTGGCTGTATTTGCGCTTCTGATGTCCTCCTTGATGATCGGCATGCATGCGTCGGAAGGGCCGGATGTGGTCCAGAGCTGGGGTGCGGCCGGTGCTACCATGGGTACGGGTGCGGGTGTTTTGTCGGCGCTTCTGTTCATGCTGCTGATCTACGGCATCAACAAAAAGGGAATCAACCGCAGGATCGCAAAGGACAGAGTGTCGGTGGATGAACCCGGGATCGAGGTATTAAAGCAGATCATCCTGATCGTCATGCCGATTATCTTAAGTGCGTTTATTTATAATGTAAACACCTATATCAACAGCTATATGTATACAGATATCCTGGGAAAGAAGGGAACGGATGCCGGCCTTCTGCAGACAATGTATGCGGAATACGGTTATTTCGGGACGCTGATCAATATCCCTCTGACGCTGGCCAGCACAGCCCCCATGTCCATGATTCCCGAGGTATCGGCGCATTATGCCAGGAATAATATACGGATGGCGAACAGCAAGATCGACCGGGCGACCTGGATCAGCATGCTGATCTCGATCCCCTCGGCGGTGGGGCTTGCGGTTCTTTCCGGACCTGTGACCAGGCTGATCTTCCCGACGACGAATGGAGTTGCGGGTATGCTTTTGATCCTTGGCGCTATCACGATCATTCTGAACGGAAACTCCAATATTACCAACGGTGTTCTTCAGGGGATCGGCAAGCCCGGGGTCCCCATGATTCATGCGGCTATCGCTCTGGCAGCGGATATTGTATCCATGGTGATTCTTTTGAGGTATACGAACCTTGGCATCTATGCGGTTGTCGTTTCGATGATCGTTTACGCGGTTGTGATGTGTCTGCTGAACGAGCTTTCCATCATGAAATATCTGCATTACAAAAATCCATGGATGAATGCCTATCTGTATCCGCTCGCTGCATCTGTCCCCATGGGGCTTGTCGCGTTCTTTGTCTATAAGGGTGTCTATATGCTGATCCATTCCAATTTTATCAGCCTGGGCATTTCAGTGGTACTGGCGGTGATCGTCTATTTTACGGGGTATCTTTTTATCAGCAGGCCTTCGGAAGAGGAGATGCGTATGATCCCGGGAGGCGGTCTGATCGTGCGGTTTGCGCGCAAACTGCATCTGTGCTGAGAGGCAAAGCTCCGGCATTTTCCATGGGCTGTTCGAGATCATTTATACCGGTCAATTATAGTAAACGACAAAAAAGGCTGTTCAGAATTATTTCTGAACAGCCTTTGGTATTTTTATGCTTCTTTTTTCAGGTTTTTTACTGCTGTAGAGAGCATCAATTTGATACGGTTCAGCTGGTTTACTTCACTGGCACCGGGATCGTAGTCGATCGCAACGAT
>CACZPF010000294.1 GCA_902782975.1 uncultured Lachnospiraceae bacterium | reverse complement strand
GATCTCCCGCTGAAGAGCAACCAGTTCATCCTTCCGCATTTCCTTTGCACGATACTTGATCTCCGGCTTTTTGCCGATCACACCGTATCCAGAGCATGGAACGTCCGCGATCACAATATCCGCCAGACATTCCGAATCCACATCAAACACGACAGCGTCCTGCACCTTAGCCTGAACATTCAGAGAACCGCATCTCGCAATGTTCTCCTCGATCAGATCCACCTTTGCCTGACTGATATCCCGGGCATCCACCATCCCGTACCCTTCCATCTTGTCGCCCAGGTGAAGACTTTTGCCTCCAGGTGCCGCGCACAGATCAATAATATAATTTCCCTTTTCCGGCGCAGCCGCCTCCGCCACCAGCATGGAACTTACATCCTGCACCTGCAGCCTCCCCTTCACGAAGGCTTCCAGCGCATTCAGGTGATCGTAGCCCGAGATCCGAAAAGCATAGGGAAGGTAGGGTGCCGGTTCCACCCTGACTCCCTGGCTGGTAAGGCTGTCCCTGATCTTCTGCAGCGTCGAAGAATCCGAAAGAAATGTCCGGAAGCGCACGGTAGTCGGTTTTTCCTTCAGAAAATCCGCAAGGATCTTCTCTGTTGTTTCTTCCCCGAAATCATTCATCCACCGGACGACCAGTTCCTCAGGCATCGAATAGGCAATGCTTAGATACCTCACCGGATCTTCCCGGCGGTCCGGATACGAAAGTGAAGGAAGTTCCCGCGCGATCGTGCGCAGAACACCGTTCACAAAAGGTTTCAGATTAAAGAATCCTTTTTGCTGTGTCAGCCTTACTGCCTCATTGACGACAGCGCTGTCGGGAACACTGTCCATATATTTTAACTGATAGACAGCGCTTCTTAGTATTTCCCGGATCACCGGTTTCATTTTATCTGTTTTGACCGAGGAATACTGATCCAGAATATAATCCAGCTGCAGCCGGTATTCGATCGTCCCGTCAAAGACACGGCTGATAAAAGCCCTGTCCTGCTTGGGCAGATACTGATATTTTGATAATGTATTTCGAAGCGCAACATGGCTCTTCTCTCCGTCGGCCACAGCCATCAGCGTCTCCACGACCAGCGCCCTGGTATTGATCCCTTTAATCGTCACGGCGTCTTCCTCCCGCAAGGATAACCATACGCAGAAGCTGAAGCACCGAAGACGCCAGCGCGGCAACATACGTAAGCGCGGCTGCCGTAAGTACGCTTTTTACCTGCTTATTTTCATCGGGACTTAAAATCCCCGTGCCTTCCAGCATCTTCAGGGCTCTTCCGGAAGCATTGAACTCTACCGGAAGGGTGACCAGCTGAAACAGGACTGCCAGAGAAAACAGCAGAATGCCAAAGGTCAGAAGCGGGCGCATGGACAAAATAATACCTATGAAAAACAGAGGCCAAGCCAGCTGCGACCCTATATTCGCCGCAGGAACGATCGCCGTACGGATGCTGAGCGGCGCATAGTTCTCCTCATGCTGAATGGCATGGCCGCATTCATGGGCAGCAATTCCCACTGCCGTAATAGAAGACCTGTTATAAACCTCTTCGGAAAGGCATACTCTCCTGCTGGAAGGGTCGTAATGATCCGTAAGACTGCCCTGGACGGGTACCACCTGCACATCCTGAATACCGGCTGCCCTTAAGATCCGCAGCGCTGTCTGTTCTCCGGTCATCCCGGAAGCAGCGCGCACTTTACTGTATTTTGCGGCAGTCGTCCTGACTCTGGCTGATGCCAGAAGACACAAACCTGCGCCGATGATCAATAGAATATAGGTAGGATCAAACCAGCCATAATACATAAGAAAACCTCCCTCAAATTTTTTACAATGCTCCCAGGACTGTGCCTGGTTCTACCCGGAATCCACGGAGGAAATCTGCTGCCGGCATTCTTTTTTTGCCTTCGAGCTGGACCTCCGTCAGAACCAGGATGCTTTTGTTCCCGCAGGCTACATGGATCCCGGAACCGTCTGCCAGAATGACCGTCCCCGGAAGGGGAGAAGTTTCTGCCGCAGCAGCAATTTCATCCTGTGCGTCTTTCTCCGGCGAAGCTGCCTCCTGTACAGCACTTTTCCAGACCTTCAGTGTTTTTCCCGTTATCTCTGTAAATGCTCCAGGCCATGGATCCATTCCGCGCACGAGACGTTCCAGGACAACCGCGTCCTTTGTAAAATCCATTTTCCCCATTTCTTTCCTGATCATGCCGGCATAGGGAGTCGGGCTTTGTGGCGGCTGTTTTTCATAGGAGGCAGTCCCGTCAAAAACAGACGGAAGTGTTTCTGTCAGGAGGTTTGCGCCGGCGGCAGAAAGTTTGTCAAAAAGACTGCCTCCTGTCTCTTCTTTTGTGATGGGAACGACCACCTTTGAGATCATGTCTCCAGTATCCAGACCTTCGTCCATCTTCATGATGGTCACGCCGGAGGTCTCTTCTCCGTCTAGCACCGCATACTGGATCGGTGCGGCTCCGCGATATTTCGGAAGAAGAGAAGCGTGAACATTGATGCATCCGAACGGCGGCATCTCCAGGATCGATTTTGGAATGATCTGGCCGAAGGCGGCCACAACGATCATATCCGGCGAAAGGTCCTTAAGCAGGCTGACAAACGCAGGATCCCGGACTTTCCGGGGCTGATATACAGGAATCCCCCGCTTAATGGCTTCTTCTTTTACCGGAGAAGGCACCGGAGTTTTACTCCTGCCCTTGGGTTTGTCCGTCTGTGTCACCACACCGACCACCTGATAGCCGGCATCACACAGGACAGACAATGTACCTGCCGAAAAGTCCGGCGTCCCCATAAAAACGATTCTTTTATCCCGCCAGGCTTCTGCCGGGCACCCCACAGTTTTTTTTTTTTTTTTCAATCACTTTTCTCTTTCTGTGTTTGTTTATTCTGATCCGCTTATGATATTCACGGTAGATTCAGGTTTCTTCCTCATAATGGACTTCGTGAAGTTCTCCCTCCGCACGGGCACGGTAGAGGATACCGTCCAGATGATCCAGTTCATGGCAGATCGCACGGGCCAGAAGCCCTTCTGCCTCGTAGGTCACCTCGTTCATATCCAGATCATTGGCTCTTACGACAACATGCATGGGACGCGTCACCTTGCCCGCCATTCCCGGGATACTGAGGCATCCCTCGTCTCCAGTCTGCTCCCCGTCAGACGCAATGATCACCGGATTGATCAGGATCATGGGTACATCGATCCCCGGCCGCGGCTCTGCTGCCCCGGAACCGTCGTCTAAAAGATCCTGCCCGGCGCCGTCGTTCTCTGCCTCTTCCTGGATCTCTTCGTCCGGCGTATCCACTTCGCCTGTCTCGATCACTACCATACGCTTTAATATACCTACCTGCGGTGCTGCAAGCCCTACGCCGTTCGCCTCATACATGGTATCGATCATGTCGTCCGCCAGCTGGCGGATACGGAATGTGACTTTATCAATCGGTCTGCAGACCTTTTCTAATACGGGATCTCCTTCTGTGCGAATCGTCCGAAGTGCCATGAAATCTTCTCCTTTTCTCTTTCAAAAATCTCCAGGTAATTGCGAAACTCTCTGCATCGATTGAATTGTATGGATCTCACCAGTGAGTTTCGCAATGACCTGTTTATCATCGTTCACAGATTAAAATCAAATTGTATATAGATATTCCGGAAGCCTGCGTTGATCTCGATATACTTTTCAAGATGGTCTTTGATTCGGACCAGCACTGCTCTGTCTTTGTGCTTCAGATACAGGGCCTGCCGGTACTGGTCCTTTACCTTGCTCACCATAAGAGGTGCCGGACCGATCATCCGCAGATCCGTTCCGGAATGAATTCTCCTTACATATAAAGAAAGATAATGCATAGCCGTCTTCAGATGCTCTTCGTCAGCACCGGTACCGAGAACAGCCATCATATAAGCCGCCGGCGGATAATCCAGAAGATTCCGGTAGCTCATCTCCTGCTCGTAGAAGCTTAAAAAATCCTGAACAGCAGCCGCCTGTATACTGTAATGCTCCGGATGGTAGGTCTGGATAATGGCACTGCCTTCTGACAGGCCTCTTCCGGCGCGGCCTACTGCCTGGGTCAGCAGCTGATAAGTGCGCTCGCTGCAGCGGAAATCCGCCTCGTTCAGGGATAGATCTGCAGCGATCACGCCCACCAGGGTCACATCGGGAAAATCATGCCCCTTAACGATCATCTGTGTTCCGATCAGGACATCCGCTTCATGCCGCGAAAACGCGGAAAGGATTTCTTCATAGCTTCCCCTGGCTCTCGTTGTATCAAAGTCCATCCTGAGAACTCCTGCGGACGGAAACATCTTTTTTACCTGCGTTTCGACCTGCTGGGTCCCTGCTTTAAAGCCGCCGATAAACCCGGATCCGCAGGTCGGACAGACTTCCGGCATGACCGTCTCATAGCCGCAGTAATGACAGATCAGCCTTCTGTTATTATGCTGCGACATGGAAACATCACAGTGTGGACATTTGATCACCTGCCCGCAGGAACGGCAGGAAACAAACCCCGCATACCCTCTCCGGTTTAAGAAAAGCATCACCTGCTTATGGTCAGCCAGATGCCTGGCCATCTCCTGTGCAAGGTGCCGGCTGAACACAGAGCGGTTGCCTTCTTTTAATTCGTTTCGCATATCCAGGATCGAAACATGGGGAAGCGGCCTCTGTTCATAGCGGCCGTCCAGGGTGACCAGCAGGTATTCCCCTGCCCGTGCCCGGTAAAAAGCTTCCATGGATGGCGTCGCCGACCCGAGAACGATCCCGGCGTTTTCCATGGATGCTCTTTTTACTGCCGTCTCCCTCGCGTGATAACGGGGTGTGATCTCACTTTTGTAGGCCCCCTCGTGTTCTTCATCTATGATGATCAGGCCAAGCCTTCCGAAGGGAGTAAACAGCGCAGAGCGCGGACCCACAACGATCGATATCTCCCCGCTTTTTGCCCTCCGGAACTGTTCGTAGCGTTCTCCGGAAGAGAGTCTGGAATTCAGAACGGCCACCTGATCGCCGAAAGCACGGTAAAACCTGGAAGCCGTCTGATAGGTAAGCGCGATCTCCGGGATCAGAACAATGACCTGCCGCCCTTGTGCGATCGTCTGACGGATCAGTTCCATATAGACCAGGGTCTTGCCGCTTCCTGTCACACCGTGCAGTAATATGGGACGGTTCTTCGCGGCAAATTCAGCCCGGATGGCCTGCACGGCATCCTGCTGTGTCCGGTTCAGCGTCATTTTTTCTTCCGGTCCATCGTCGGCCAAGGTATCGGTATACTGTTTCAGCGTATTGCTGCCCTCCACCCGGACCAGCCCCTGCTGTACCAGTGCCTGAATCACCGCAGAAGTGACACCCAGGCTTTTTTTGGCCTCCGCCTGATCCATACAGTGCTCCGGTGCCCCAAGAAGTGCCTCCAGCAGACGCTTTCTCGCCTTCATCCGCCCGTCAGGCATTTTCTTACATACCTGTTCTGCCTTCTCCGGGTCTGCGGCAAGTATCAGTTTATACTTTTCTCTCAGATGCACCTGATCCTGGACCGGTACCACCGTCTTCAGAGCCTGGATCATGGTAGAGCCGTAATTCTCACGGATCCAGGCCGCCAGAGCGATCAGCTTTCCCTCCGTTGTTTCCTCCGAAGTCATGATTTCCAGAATCTCTTTGATCCTGTCCGGCTGGTAGTCACACTGATCTTTCAGATCGACCACATAGCCTTTCCGGATGCGGTTTGCGCTGCCAAAAGGAACTTTTACGACAATGCCCGGCCGGAGAAGATTTTCAAATCGTTCCGGTACCCGGTAGGTAAACCGGCGGTCCAGATTTTCACTTGAAATATCGATTATAATTTCTGCAAACAAGCAAGACACCTCTCCGGAAACGGTTTTATTCAATCCCTGAAGAATGATTCTTCCTGTCTTCCTCCAGGATCTCCCGGATCAGGACCCGCTCATCCATGGGATACTTTTTCCCCTTGATCTCCTGGTAATCTTCATGCCCTTTTCCGGCGAGCACGATAATATCTCCAGGCTCTCCATGATGAATGGCATAGGCGATGGCTTCTTTTCTGTCGATGATCTCTGTATATTTACCGTCTGTCTTTGCGATGCCCGTACGTATGTCATCGATGATCGCCTGCGGATCCTCATCGCGCGGGTTATCCGACGTGATGATCGTAAAATCCGCCAGTTTTCCGGAAACCTCTCCCATCTCATACCGTCTCAGTCTGGACCGGTTTCCGCCGCATCCGAACAGACATACCAGGCGGTGCGGATGATATTCCTTTAAGGTGGTAAGAAGGCTTTCCAGCGCCATGGCATTGTGGGCATAATCGATCATCAGGGTAAACTGATCGGATACTTTGACAAGCTCGATCCTTCCCTTTACCTTTGCCACCTTGAGTGCCCGGACAATGTTCTCTTCCGATACATTGAAGTGCCGGCAGATGGCAATAGCCGTCAGGGAATTATAGATGGAAAAACGTCCCGGTATATCGATCTCCACAGGAAAATCCAGCAGACCCTTCACATGGTAGGAGATGCCAAGATACCCTTCTCCTCCCACCAGGTGAGCCTCTTCCGCCCGAAGGTCCGCTTCTTTAGAGAAACCGTAGGTTTCGAGAGTACAGGTATGGCCTTCGATCACCCTGTCAAAGTGCTCGTCGTCCCGGTTTACGATCCCGATCCGGCACTGTTTTAAAAGAAGCGCCTTACAGCTCAGATAATGGTCAAAATCCCTGTGCTCGTTCGGACCGATATGATCCGGCTCGATGTTCGTAAAAATGCCATAGTCAAAAATAAAGCCCTGGGTCCTGTGGAGCATCAGTCCCTGGGAAGATACTTCCATAACCACCGCATCGCACCCGGCATCCGCCATCTCGCGGAAATACTGCTGAATGATATAGGATTCCGGGGTCGTATGGGAAGCAGGGATCACTTTGCTGCCGATGACCGCCTCGATCGTACCGATCAGCCCTACCTTGTAACCTGCGTTTTCCAGGATGGACTTAACCATGTAGGTCGTCGTGGTCTTCCCCTTTGTGCCGGTAATGCCTATGGTTTTTAATTCCCGGGCCGGATGGCCGAACCAGGCTGCCGATATAAAAGCCATGGCATAACGGGTATCCGGAACACGGATAACTGTCACCTCGGCGGGGGCTTCTACAGGTTCTTCCACAACCAGGACTGCCGCTCCTTTTTGAATCACATCAGGCACAAACCGGTGCCCGTCCGAAGCTGCGCCCCGGATACATATAAACAGACTGCCTTCCGTTACCTTCCGGGAATCATAAGCCACCGCGCTCACTTCACGCTCCAGATCCCCCTGAAGGCATTCATACGTCAGTTCTTCCAGTAAACTGGTCAGATTCATATTGGTCTGTCCCTCCTCTGATTTCGCAAAAACCGGACATAAATCATCCGGCATCGAAAGTCATCTTCTTTTACATAACTCTAAGAATACCACAGATAGCTTTGATTTAAAACCCTTTATTTGTCGAGCCTGATGCCGGACAGCGCCTGGGCAAATGCATTATTGACAGACTCTCTCGCTTCAGCCTGCTGCTTTTTGAGGTATTTCTGAACATCCGCCTTTTTGACACCGGCCCCTTCTTTTTCTCTTCTGGCCTGAAATGCGCTGAGGCGTTCCTTGTACCCGCAGCTGCAGTAAAAAGTATCTTCCTTCGCGCCGGTGACAAGTTCCATTTTCTTATGACAGTTCGGGCACCGGGCATTGGTCACCCTTGCAAGGGTCTCCCGGTATCCGCATTCTCTGTCCTGGCAGACCAGCATCCGGCTGTTTTTGCCATTCACCGCGAGAAGCCGTCTGCCGCATCTGGGACAGTTCTTGTTTGTCAGGTTTTCGTGATGATAGGTTCCCTCTCCGGCCCTGATCTCGTCCACGATCTCCCGTGTGTAATTTTTTATTTCTGTGATAAAGGTCTGCTGCTTTAACCGCCCGCCGGCAATATCTGAAAGCTTCATCTCCCATGCAGCCGTAAGATCCGGCTTTCGAAGATCTTCGGGGACCAGATTCAGCAGCTGTTTTCCCTTGGCAGTCAGGTAGATCTCATTCCCTTTCTTTTCCATCAGAAAGCTGCCGAACAGCTTTTCGATAATATCCGCCCTGGTGGCAACTGTCCCAAGACCTCCGGTCTCGCCGAGGGTCCTGGCGGCCAGCCGGTCCCGGGTCTCCATATATTTGACCGGATTTTCCATGGCCGCAAGAAGGGACGCCTCGGTAAAACGTTTCGGCGGACTGGTCTTCGCGGATCTCAGGGATACATTCCGGATATGGATCTTCTGCCCCTGCCGGAGGTCCGGAAGCGACTGCGTGCCCTTTTCATGCCAGTCTTCCTCTTCCTTCTCCTCGTCATCATCGATGGAATAACCGCCGGTGCAGACAGCCTGCCATCCCGGGTTTCTGATGATCTGGCCTCTGGCTATGAAAGAAGTCCCGCAGGTTCTTCCTTCGATCTGGGCCTCTTCGTACTCTGCATTGTCGGAAAGCACCGAAAGGAACCGCCTGACCACCAGGTCATAGATCTTTCTCTCTTCATTGGTCATCTGATCCAGACGCACGAATTCTTCCGTGGGAATAATCGCATGATGATCCGAGACTTTCGAATCGTCCACAAACCTTTTATCTGCACGGATCGTTTTTTTGAGAAGCGGGCCGGCAAAACCCCTGTAAGGCCCCACGCTGACCGCCTGCAGTCTCTCCTTCAGTGTCGGAACGACATCCTTTGTAATATAGCGGGAATCGGTCCGGGGATAGGTCAGAACTTTATGATTTTCATACAGCCGCTGCATGATGTCCAGTGTCTCCTTCGGAGAAAATCCGAACCGCTGGCTTGCTTCTCTCTGAAGTGTGGTAAGATCATAAAGCCCCGGCGGAGATACGATCTTTTTCCTTCTGGAGACAGAGACGATCTCAAGAGAAGGATTCGTGCTGTTTCTGATCTTCTCTACGATCTCCTGCAGGTGTTCTTTATGAAAGCTGCGGCTGCTGCCGCTCTTCTGATCCTTCCAGGCAAACCGGATCCCGTCCGCCTCCAGAGAGATGCCGTAATATTCCTTCGGCACAAATTGTCTGATCTCTTCTTCCCGCTTCTGGATCATGGAAAGTGTAGGCGTCTGCACCCGTCCGCAGGAAAGCTGGGCATTATATTTACATGTGAGAGCCCTGGTACCATTCATGCCCACCAGCCAGTCCGCTTCCGCTCTTGCGGCTGCCGCCCGGTACAGATTATCATACTCCCTGCCGTTTTTGAGAGCCGCAAACCCTTCCCGGATGGCTTTATCCGTCACCGAGGAGATCCAGAGCCTTCTGATCGGCTTTCTGCATCCCGATTTCTCCAGGATCCACCTTGCCACCAGTTCTCCTTCACGCCCGGCATCGGTAGCAATGATGACCTCGTTTACATCATTGCGGAAAAGCTGATTTTTGACAGCCTGATACTGCTTACCGGTCTGGGGGATCACCACCAGCTTCTGCTGGTCAGGAATCATGGGCAGCGTGCTCATGTCCCACTTCTCGTACTTTTTATCATATGCTTCCGGGTCGGCCAGTGTGACCAGATGCCCCAGCGCCCAGGTCACAACATACCTGCTGCCTTCCAGTGCGCCGTTCGTCTTCTGATGGCATTGCAGGACCCTTGCAATATCTCTTCCAACCGAAGGTTTTTCTGCTAAAACCAGTGATTTCATGGTTTTTCCCACCTTTCTGTCTGTTTTGATTTAGGTAATTGCGAAACTCACTGGTAAGATTCATACAATTCAATCGAAGCAGGGAGTTTCGCAATTACCTGTAGTATTTCTTTATAGCTTTTGGTTCTGTGATATGCTATAATGCTTCATAAATCATGAAAAGTCACCTGAGTCTTTCCTGTCTTGAACGCAAACTTCCCGGGAGGTGTTTTTATGAAAGAACTGACAGAACTGTACGCTGCCTTTTTCCGGATCGGCTGTGTAAACTTCGGCGGCGGCTATGCCATGCTGCCTCTGCTGGAGCGGGACCTGGTAACCAGACGGGGCTGGACGACCATGGACGACCTTGCCGATTACTTTGCCATCGGCCAATGTACGCCAGGTATCATTGCCCTCAATGTTTCGACCTTTATCGGCTATAAGAAAAAGGGAGTCGCAGGAGCCATCGCTTCCACGACAGGTTTTCTGACAGGTCCCATTATCATTATTCTGCTGATCGCAGCCTTTCTCTCCAACTTTGCCGATCTTGCGATCGTCCAGCATGCGTTTGCCGGCATCAGAGTATGCGTCTGTGTTCTGATCCTGAACGCCATCCTGAAGCTCTGGAAAAAATCCATCGTTGACAAAACGACCTTCATCCTGTACCTTGTTATTCTATTTATGGCAGCTGTCGCTCCGTCCATCCTTTCTGTGAATGTGCCGAAAGCCATCCTCGTCATTGCTTCCGGCGTATTCGGTATCCTCTTCGGACGTTCAGGAAAGGAGGCAGCCGCATGAGTATCCTGTTAAGACTGATCATTGAATTCTTTAAAACCGGGCTCTTCTCAGTCGGAGGCGGTCTGGCCACACTTCCTTTTCTTTACGAAATGTCCGATAACACAGGATGGTATACGCATGCCGATATTGCGGACATGATCGCCATCTCCGAGTCCACCCCCGGTGCCATAGGCATCAATATGTCCACCTATGCCGGGTATACTACTGCCGGTGTTCCGGGTGGATTCGCAGCCACCCTCGGGCTTGCGCTTCCGTCTCTTATCATCATCCTGATCATCGCCCGGTTTCTGGACAGGTTCAGTGACAATAAATATGTGAAAAATGCTTTTTACGGCCTTCGTCCTGCTTCCATCGCCATGATCACGGCCGCTCTTTTTAACGTAGTCCGTGTGGCTCTTGTGGATCTGAACGCCTACGCGCAGACAAACAGCATCGTAAGTCTGTTCCGCCCTGTACCGATCCTGATGGCAGTTATTCTTTATTTTGTCATGAAAAAGATCAAATGGCATCCAGTCATCTTTCTTGCCATCAGCGCAGTGATCGGCATTGTGCTGAAGCTGTGACCCTCTCATCATCATAAAAGCCTTCTCATCTGCTCCTGCTTTATGAGAAGGCTTTTTTCTTATATCCTCTTCCGTTCAGATCATCTCCTGCCGAACCTCTTCCATGTATAGAGGAGGCAGGACTGTATCCGCCGCTGCTGCATTGTTCTGTACCCGCATGGTATTGGGATAGTCTGTATTGTCATACCACTTTTCAGCCTCATCCCGGCACAGGCCGCCCCTCACTTTCCTGGAGATCAGGCGTTCTTTCAGGCCATCAGCCGGCGCTTTAAGGAAAATCGTAAGATCCGCCAGTTTTCTGAGATCCGACCAGGGATCCTCGTCCAGAAGCAGCCAGTTTCCCTCTATCAGAACGATCTTTTCCTCTACGACCGTCCCGTTTTCCACCACATCATGAAGACGGCGGTCATACAACGGCCAGGATACCTTTTGATCCTTTGCCAGTTCTTCCAGTTTTTCCGCAAAATGAGCGGTATTGAATGTCTCCGGGCTCCCCTTTCTTGCTGCCAGCGGAAGGATCTTTCCCTCTGTTTCCATAAAATGGGAAGACAGATAGGCCGCTGTATAATGAAATCCATCCAGACCTGCCGCTTTTAATGGCTCTGCGCCTTCCGTTTCCCGCGAAAGATATTCAAGTACAGAAGCAAGTGTAGATTTCCCCGCCCCGGGAGCCCCCGCAAGAAATACCACAAGACGGCCTCCCTTCTGTTTTTGCAGAGCAGTCCACTGCATTAGAAGGGGAAGAAGTCTCTCTTCGATCACCGCAGACTGAATTTTAAAAGCCGCATCAAAGGCATTGACCTGAAGGCGGAAAATTCTGCGGATCTGTCCTCTGGGATATGCATCATATAAATCTCTTACGGACTCACGGGAAGTTATGCCGCCCGACGCCCCCGGCACCTGTATGGTCAGTGCCGAGGCTGCCGTTCCGAAAACCGCCGCCTCTGTTATGCTTTTTCCTTCCCGCCGGGCCGTCACAAACCCTGCGAAATACGAATCCCCGGCACCTGTCGTACTGACCGGTTTAATCCCCGGTATCGCAGGAATCAGATATTCCTTCTCAAAATCTGTAATATAGGAGCCTTCTTTTCCAAGTTTGACTCCCAGCACTTTTATGCCGGAATCCCGGAGCCTGTCCCGCATTCTGAGCACACTTTTTTCTCCCGTGATCTGACAGGCTTCCTCATAGCTCGGAAGAAAATAGTCGGTTTCCTTCAGTGCCGGCAGTATTCTGGTATACGGATCACCTTCCTTACAGGGCATGGTATCCATGGCGGTCTCAAGCCCTGCCCGGTGTGCTCTTCTGAACAGGCCGGCCACTGCCTCCCCGTTCATCGGACGCATCCGGTAAAAACTGTTAAAGGTTACAAAAGATGCTCCTTCCAGCAGGTCATCTGTCACC
Source organism: uncultured Lachnospiraceae bacterium (assembly GCA_902782975.1). GTDB lineage: Bacteria > Bacillota > Clostridia > Lachnospirales > Lachnospiraceae > Blautia_A. The sequence continues at coordinate 11,696 of CACZPF010000294.1, read as the reverse complement.
AGATCCGGCGTGATCTCATCAAAAATATCTGTGGTCGTAAGAAAATGGCGTTCCCCGTCCGGTTCTACCATCACGAGGCTCATTGCAGTCCCGGCTTTTCCGGTGCCTGTGTGCTGCGTATCGACGCCATGACTTCTAAGATATTCCATCAGGAACCGCCCGTTCACATCGTCTCCCAGAAGAGTCACCAGATTGACGGGCACCTGCATGGCTGCCAGATTCAGCGCCACATTGCAGGCATCTCCGCCCGGCAGGGAATCGATATCCACATGCATGGAATCCCTGTCGAAGAACTCCCGGCTGACCGGCCTGACGATCATATCCAGACACAGTAAACCGATCGTCAGTACATAATTTTTTCCGCTGCTTTCCTTATTCTGCATCCGTATTTCGATCCTGTTTTTTATTTTTAATATTGTCTTATTCTTATATATAGTCAGCGGCAAGTCTTTTCTGCCGTTGATCTTATATTCACATACTTAAGAGCTGACTTTATCTGTACTCATCAAGTCTTGTGGATTTTGTACGTTCTGATTATACTATAATTTCATCAAAAAGAAAAGAGGGGCGGCGCCCCTCTTCTTTTACAAACATACTCCGCAGACATCCTTGTGCCTTTATCTCAGGCCGTTTCTTCTTTTGTCTGCCGTACCTTATTCCAGGATATCTTTTATGTCTTCTGCTGCGTTTTTAAGGCATTCGCCTGCTGCCTCACAGGCTTCTTCCGCGGTTTCTGCCGCCTTGCAGGCTGCTTCTTTCACTTCTTCTGCTGCATTTTCCGCCGCCTCGCAGGCTGCTTCTTTCACTTCTTCCGCAGCGTCCGCTGCCTCACAAGCTGCCTCTTTCGCTTCTTCCGCGACATCCGCTGCTGCTTCTTCTGCCTTATCTGCCGCTTCGCAGGCTTCCTCTTTTACTTTCTCTGCAGAGCTTTTCGAGGTCTCTTCATCTTCGAACAGTTTGTCATTCTCAAACGCCTCTTCCGGCGCTTCCTGCGGTTCCGGGTCCGGAACCGGCGTGCCGCAGAACGGGCAGAACGAAACTGATCTGTCTACGGCTTTTTTGCAGGATGGACAGATTTTCTTACCTTTCCGGTTTGCCGCTTCTTCTTTGTAAACTTCGATCTGCTCCTGATGATCCCGGATCTCTTCACAGAAAGAAATGATCTCTTCGTCTATCTCTTCCCCATCCGTATATTTTGAATAGACCCACTTGCCGATTTCTTCCATGGCTTTCTGGATCATACGCTCTTCGGTCGCAATTTTGTTGCGGAGCTTCTGTGATTCGTACACACTCCCTGCTTTTTCGGAAATGCCCTGTGCTGTCTTGCTGATCGTTTCTCCTAAATCTTTAAAAAAATCTGACATCTTTTTTCTCCTTTTCTTATGAAGTCTGTTCCCGTCCGGCTTTTCCTGCAAAGCCTTCCTGATGAAACCTGTTTATTGATACTTTATGGAAAACCTTTTATGTATCCCATTTTAAAGTGTTCTCAGAGAGCATCTCAGCCCGGAAGTGCCATCTGCTGCCCTCGCAGAACGATCCGCGGGCCTCCGGTTCCCTCGATATATTCCCTGGTGATCACAACCTCGCCGATATTCTCATCCTTTGGTATTTCAAACATGATATCAAGCATGTACTGTTCCAGAATGGCCCGGAGTGCTCTTGCGCCTGTATTCCGCTCCATGGCCTTTGCCGCAATGGCATGCAGCGAACTGTCGTCAAAGGTAAGTTTCACCTCATCCATAGCCAGAAGTTTCTGGTACTGTTTTAAGATGGCATTTCTCGGTTCCTTAAGAATACGCACCAGCATATCCTCTGTCAGGCCGTCCAGAGCGACAATAACAGGAAGTCTGCCCAGGAATTCCGGTATCATGCCGAAATTTCTGAGGTCCTCTATCGTAACTTTATGAAGAAGCAGCGGATCGTTGTCATATTTATCTTTAAGGTCCGCGTAAAAGCCGATCGAGGCCTGCTTATTCAGCCTTTCCTTGATGACAAGTTCAAGATCCGGAAAAGCGCCTCCGCAGATAAACAGAATATTCCGCGTATTCATGGTAACCATGGGAACCATGGCATTCTTGCTGGTCGCCCCCACCGGAACCTCTATCTCGCTTCCCTCGAGAAGCTTTAAAAGCCCCTGCTGAACTGCTTCGCCGCTGACATCTCTCTGATTCGTATTTTTCTTCTTTGCGATCTTATCGATCTCATCGATAAAAATAATTCCGTGCTCCGCCCTTTCCACATCATTATCGGCTGCTGCCAGAAGCTTGGAGGCTACACTTTCGACATCATCCCCGATGTAGCCCGCCTCGGTAAGTGAAGTAGCATCCGCGATGGCAAGCGGTACATCCAGCAGCTTTGCCAGCATGCGGACCAGGTAGGTTTTCCCGCATCCTGTCGGGCCGATCAGCAGCATATTCGATTTTTCGATCTCTACGCCATCCGCTTCATCGGCAGAAATCCTTTTGTAGTGATTATAGACAGCCACAGACATGACTTTTTTGGCCTGGTCCTGCCCGATCACATGCTCATCCAGCGCAGCCTTGATCTGATGCGGGGCAGGCACCTTTTTCCGGTCAAAGATCCGGGGTCCTGTTTTTTCCTGCTCTTCGCCGTCCGGCCGTTTTTCAGGCTTTTTTCTCAAATTATCCTGCCCCATGTCGGGAAAGCCGAAACTGCCAAGATTGATCATGCTGATGTTGGGATTATTCTGCAGGTCGTTCAGATTCAACCCGCCGGGAAACATTGTATGCATGCTGTCAAATCCCCTCTGCATACAATCCGAGCAGATACATAAGTTATTCGGAAGTTCGATCATGCTCTTTACAGTGGATTCTTCTCTGCCGCAAAATGCACAGAAGCGCATCTTTTTATGCCTGTCTTTCCCGGAGGTTTCATCATGATCCCGGGAAGAATGTTTACCCTCATCGTCCTTGTCCACTGCCTGTGTATCCACAGAAGAATCTGTATCAGTATCTACTTCTCTGTAATCCGGATTATCATCAAAAAAATCTGCCATATATCTTCTGTCTCTCCTTCCAAAACCGATTATAGCACAGGTGCTGTTTTCTACAAAATAAACAATTTATTAAGATTCGTAAAAATAAGATGAAGGCTGATCGTTCTGTTTCCTTCGTGTACGGTGTGTGCTCCAGGTGCACTATAAACAGCAGAGGGACGGTTCTTTCCTCTTCAAGAATCGTCCCCCGGTTTTACTCGCTCAACTTTATCTTCTGTTTATACTTATATCTCTAACATTCGGAATTCCAGCTGTGAATAGCAGCATTATGTTCTCAGTTTCTGGAACCGAAGGTAACCGTTGTTTCTGTTTTTTCATACATATATCCATTGGAACGGTAAAGGACCATCTTGACCTCCTCGCCCGCTTCATAATACTGGAGGCGTTCCAGGAATTCGCTCTTGCCTGTGATCTTCTGTCCGTCCATCTCGACAATGATATCGCCTCTTCGGATGCCGCTAAGATCCGCTGCTTCGCCCGGAACTGTACTGATTACAAAGGCCCCCTGCGGCAGTTCATACATCCAGATCGCTTCCCGTGAGAGATCTGCTACCGTAATTCCCAGGTAGGCTGCCAGGCTGCTGTCGGTTACTTTTTCCCTTGTTTTACGGGCCATCAGTTCTTCCAGGATCGGAAGAGCCTTCGAGATAGGAATGGCATAGCCCATACCCTCTACCGTACTGCTGGCATATTTTGCTGAATTGATACCGATCAGCTTTCCCTGCATATTCAGGAGCGCGCCGCCGCTGTTCCCGGGGTTGATGGCCGCATCTGTCTGAATAAGACCGGTGGCGCTTCCGTCGGAGGTCGTCACGGTCCGCCCCAGAGCGCTCACCCAGCCGGATGTAACCGACTGTCCGTAGCCAAGAGCGTTGCCGATGGCAACCACCTGCTCTCCGACCACCAGATCATCCGAATCTCCCAGCGTGGCGATCTTTATATACTGCATGGTCCTTTCCGGAATGTCGCTCTTCTTTACAGCAACGACTGCCAGGTCATTATCCTCATCCATGCCTTTGATCGATGCATTCACCGCATTCTCGATGTTCACATCCTGATAATAATCCATGGCCATCTGCTCTGTTTCTTCTTTGGCAGACATCACGTCATCTCCCATAAAACACACGCTCACGGTCGATGCCCCCGACACGACATGCTTGTTCGTGGCGATCAGAAGTTCCTCATCATTTTCACCGACAATGATTCCCGAACCGCTGCCTTCGCTCTTATACTGGCCGGTCCTGTATCCAAAATAGTCACGGATCTGCTGTATGCTGACGGTTGTAATAGCCACCACACAGGGCATGGCCACGGCAGCCACCTGGGCGACAGGCCCTTTATCCGAAAGGTCTCCGGCTGCAGCTGCTGAATCATCCGACATACTTCCGGGCTGTACAATAGAAGCATCCCCTTCTGCCGAACTATTCAGAGAGTCTGCCGCGGAAGTTTCAGGCATTCCACTGCCGGAAGACCTGGTCGAAACACTGATCGCTTCCGCCTGATTCTGTGTCTTTGCCAGAACACTGGTATTCCCGATCACTCTGCCGGACTTTTCTTCCGACACGGAGGAAATCCTGCCGGAAGTACCTGCCAGATGCTCATCGATCACCCAGTTTGACGCTTTAAAGACCGCGCTTGCCACCAGGCCGAAGATCACGGCAAGTGCCACCGCCCCGGCTGCCCTACGGCCAAAAGACTTATTCCCTGCCGTTTTTCTCTTCCTGCCCGCTTTTGTGGAGCCGGGTTTTTGCTGCTCATCCGGGTTTTCCTTCACCTGGTAATACGCATAGGCCGGCCTCTTTCGTTCATCCTCCTGCTCTTCAAATTCTTCAGGATCTTCTTCAGGATCTTCTTCATCATATAATTCATCAAATTCTATATCTTTCAATTTATCCACCTCCAGACACAATCCTGAGCCTATGTCTTAACTGTCATTCAGTGTAGCAACGAAATGTGTACAAAGTGTGAAAAAACCGTGATAAAGAAGTGACTGACCGGCACATTTACACGGCTTATCCTGATGCATCCGCTAAACGGATCTCCGCACAGGCGGGATGCCCTGCTAACGCGGCAGGCCTTTTTCAAAATAACCGGGATTCATGCTGCAGGAACGGATCATCCTTCCCGGAAGCTTTTGATAATGCTTTCCCAGAAAATATCCCGCATACTTAAAAAGGCACTGTATTCCAAAATAAAAAAGCAGAAAAAAATGCCTTTCTTCTGCAAGAGTCCTGGCTGTATACCTGATCAGGCGCATTCCCTCCCCTTCTGAAGGGACTGCCTTAAAGATCTCCGGATGCTCCGCCTGTGATACACCGATATCAAAATTCCGGTGAAACTGCTGCATCAACGTATAATCATGGCTGTGACAGACAGCCGCGTCTGCGGCATAGACTACGTGCCACCCACGCTTTACGATCTCTGCACACAGGATCATATCTTCATTAAAAACAGCCCTTTCGACAAAACCGCCGGCTTCTTCATAAGCTTCTTTTCTCCACATGGCACAGACATTGGAACAGAAATAGGTCTTGATCCCGAAGCGGGAGACATCTTCCTTCCTGCAGGTGTGAGACTCCGCCGGATAGTTGAACTTCCGGGCGGTCTTCTCCAGGATCCCTGCATTCTGTCTCGCCAGCTGCCTTGCATAGGAAACGCCGGCCGACGGATCCTTCTGAAGAGCCGTCGCAAGATGCCAGATCAGCCGGTCGTCCGCCGGCAGGGCATCCTGCGTCATGCACAGATAAAAAACACTGTCGTCTTCCGCCTGGCCATCCAGGAAATAGGCGGACTGTTTATCCGCCTGTTCCTGCGCCTGCAGCAGTTCCACAGCCATCCGCCTGGTGCCGCCGTGATCAAATTCTTCTTTTTGAATATGCCTTACTTCCAGATTCGAAGCCAGTTCTTCCCAGGAGGGATCCCAGTACTGCTTTTCGGTATTGATCACCAGAATACGGTCCGGCCGGACTGTCTGCGCTTCCAGTCTCCGCAGAAGCTCGCCAAATTCCGGATCCGGGCGGTAAGCGGGTATGATCACATCAATTTTCATTGTTTGTGTTATTCCTTTGCTTTTTCGTAAGTTTTGCCTCTTCTTCTGCGATCACTTCCTCGATCCGGTCACTTCTTCTCTTCACGGCCAGGGAAGGTTCGTAATCTGCTGTTCCGTACAGAAGCTGATGCAGGCCGGCAGTCGTTGAAAAGAGTGTTTCCGGAACAATGACATCATCCAGTGCCTCCGAGAACCGGAATTCGAAGGGGAATCCCGCCGACAGCCCCATTTTGTAGCTTAACAGAGAAGGCACCAGGCCAAGGATCTCTGTCTGGGTGAGGGACGTTTCCACGTAAGGAAATACCTTATCCATCACATTGATGATCGTCGTAAGGCCGGAAGATTTAGCTTTCTGAACCAGGAGATCGATCACATATCTCTGCCGCTGAGCCCTTCCCATATCAAGAGACGCCGTATAGCGGATCCGGCAGTAGGAAGTCACCTGTACCCCGTTCAGATGGAACGTATCCACGATCTCTTCCTGATTCTCCGGAACTTCATCCGGCAGCGGCACGGGCGTATAATCCTCCCCTGTCTCCTCCGAAACCTCAATACTGTAATTATTCAGATGAACGATCTCTGCATAGGAAAGCGGTATGTCAAGACCTCCAAAGGCATCGACCGCCGCCGTCAGGGCTGTAAAGTCTACCATCACATAATCTGTGATCTCAAGGTCAAAATTCGTATTCAGCATGGAAAGGGCCTGCTCCGGTCCTCCATAGGCAAATGCCGCATTTGCTTTTCTGTAGAGGCCGTCCCCGATGTCTACCAGAGTATCCCGGTACAGGGACATGAGCCGTACCTCCTTCAGGTCATTATCCAGGCAGGCAATGATCATGGTATCACTGTTCTGGCCGTTCATTTCTTCATTGTTTGCCCGGTAATCGATCCCGAATAATGCAAAGGTCCTGTACCCCCGCAGTTCTTCGTTTTTTTCATTCATCACGATCTTGCCCTCATCCTTGATGGGCTTTATGATCTTTTCAAGCTGTCCGCTGATGTGCGAAAAAAGATACAGAAGAAATAAACCAGCCGCCAGAATCAGGATCTCCAGACCAAAGATCACTTTTCTGAGTCTGCCGGTCTTCTTTCCCGGTTTTGCCATTGATATCTCCTCAATTTAATAAGCATTCTTATTGATAAAACCTTTACAGAAGGTGAGAAGCATGATTTTGATATCCATGCCCACACTCCAGTTTTCGATGTAGTACAGGTCATATTCAATACGTTTCCGGATAGATGTATCTCCCCGGTAGCCGTTGACCTGTGCCCAGCCCGTGAGCCCCGGCCGTACCTGATGTTTGACCATATACCGCGGGATCTCTTCCCGGAATTTTTCTACAAAAAACGGCCGTTCGGGTCTCGGCCCCACAAGACTCATATCCCCTTTTATTATGTTAAACAGCTGAGGCAGTTCATCAATACTGGTATGCCTCATAAATTTGCCGACAGCAGTGACCCTGGGGTCGTTTTTGACCGTCCAGGCTTTCTTTTCCTCATCAGGCGGCTGTACTTCCATCGAGCGGAATTTGTACATCCAGAAGGTTTTATTGTGAAGCCCGACTCTTTCCTGCTTATAGATCAGGGGGCCCGGCGAAGTGATCTTGATGAGGACTGCCATGACCAGCATGATCGGAGAAGCCAGAAGAAGTGCGGCAGACCCGCCGACAATATCCATCGCCCTTTTGATCATGGCATTAAAGGTATTATTCAGAGGAACATAGCGGATGTTAATGACCGGAAGGCCCTGAATGTCTTCTGTGTAGGGCTTTGTCGGAATGATGTTGTTGTAGTCCGGGATAAATTTGGTATGTACACCGGATTTTTCACACAATGCAACAATTTCCTCCAGCCGGTAATACTGGGCCAGTCCAAGGGTGATCGCGATCTCATCCAGGCTGCTGAGCGGAAGGATCACCATCAGATTGGCGATTCTTCCAAGCACCTTCACGCCTTTATAGGAAGTCCCCGCGGCTACCTTGTCGTCCAGGATCCCGCGAACAGTATACCCCCACTGGGGATTCTGGCTGATAAGATCAATATACTTTTCTGCCGCACGGCTGTACCCTACCAGCAGAACCTGCTTGCGGTTATAGCCTCTTCTTCTCATGTCCATCAGGATATGGAAGATCAGCATCCGTACAGCCCATTCAAACATAACATTAATAAAGTAAAAAATGAAAAACGTAAGACGGGAATAGTCTTTTTCTCCGAGAACATAAAGTGCTGCGATAATCAGCAGCAGGCCCAGTGTATCCGCCTTTATGATGTTGGAGAGAACCAGTCTTCTCCCCTGCATACGCATTGGCGTATAAAGGTTGAAAGCATGATACAGAATAAGAAATCCAGGAACGATAAACCACAAAAGGAACATATAATCCCGAAATGTCTTTGCCTGTACAGCAGAATCCGCAAAGATGCCTACGAACCGGAGTCCCCAGGCACAAATATAGGATAATATGATTACAAGAGAATCGATCAGCACATGAAGACGGCTGAAATGTTTCTCATTATCGATAATCATTTCGGCACCTCAAATTCTTCTATCTATTTTCACCGGCTGGTCAGCCTGTCAGACGCCGGATCGTATTGATCCAGAGTTCAGCCTGGATCTGAATATAGTTTTTCAGATTTTTCCTGTCAAAGTCAACATGACGCCCCCGGCCGGTCAGCTCAAGGCCGTTCTTGATCCCGGCCAGGTATTCTCTTCCGAACCCTTTGGATGCAAAGAACAGAAACTTGATGCCGAACCCTGCTGCCAGAAGAGGTAAATTGATGACCAGCTGAGCGAGGGGCATGTTCTTACTCAGCATATAAATGTTGTTTCGGGAAGAGTACCTGATCTTAAACTGATTATAGCGTGATCCCGTCGTGCCGCTGCCCACGTGATAGACCACTGCCTCCGGAATGTACCAGTTTTCATATCCGAATATCCGGGCCCTGTAGCCTATGTCCAGATCCTCCAGATAGGCAAAATGCTCGTCGTCAAAATAACCTATGATTTCAAACAGGCTTTTACGGTAGATCGCCGCGCCAGCGCAGCAGGAAAAGATCTTTTCTTCTCTTCCGTATGCTGACTGATTTTTCCCTTTTCCCCGGGCATAAGCCCAGCCGAGCGCACAGTAGGAGTCCCCCGCTCCGTCCAGGATCTCCCGCTCGCTGTAGCGCAGCATTTTTGCCTGACAGGCGAAGGCCTTCGGATGTGTCTGGATCGCCCTGAACAGAACTTCAACAAGATCCTCTTTCACTTCCGTATCGTTGTTGAGCAGCAGTACATAAGGAGATCCGGAGGCACGGATCCCTTCATTTACAGCCCTCGAAAAGCCATAGTTTTCAGGAAGTGCCAGGATACGCACCCCGGGGAAATGTTCCCTGACATGATCCCGGCTGGCATCGTGAGAACCGTTATCCACAAGGATGATATCAAAGTCTGTAAAAGTCTGTTTTTCGAGACTCTTCAGCACATTGTCAAGATACGCCATCCCGTTGAAATTCGGAATGATGACCGAAACCTGCACCATGAATTTTTATCCCTTCTTTTTTTCCATACCGGGAATCGGCCGAAGTGAGTAATTCCACCTGCTAAGAGAAAGATTCTTATTATAATAAGGATCTCCGTTCTTTAATATATCGATCCAGTTGGAACGCATATATTCTATTTCCCGCTGAAAACGCCTTACTTTTTCTTCTGTATCCTCGGCTCCCCGCGTCTTGGACTCGTGATGGTAAAGCTGTACATATGGATCATACACGACAAGATACCCTGCCTTGCAGAGCCTCAGACACAGATCCACATCATTAAAAGCTACGGCGAGCTTTTCTGTGAACCCCTCAACGACCTTGACGAAAATATCTCTCTTCATCATCATGCAGGCTGCCGTAACGGCACTCATATCCTGCATAATGGATGCCTTGTGAAAATATCCCGATCTTTCCCCGGGCATATCCACAAACATGGCCCCGGCAATACCGCCCATTCCCACCACGATCCCGGCATGCTGGATCCGGTTGTCCGGGTAAAGAAGCTTAACGCCCACGGCGCCGACTTCCTGTCTCTGACAGACGCCCAGCATTTCATCGATCCAGTCCGGACTGATCACAGTTATGTCATTGTTCAGAAACAGCAGAAACTGCCCGTTTGCATGTGACACACCAAAATTATTAATGGCAGAATAATTAAATTCTCTCTCCCACCGGATCACACGGATCCGTGGATTTTTTTCCAGTTCTGCGTAGTAGGCAAATATTTCTTCCGTGGTACTGTTATTTTCAATGATAAGAATCTCGAAATTCTGATACAGACTCTTCTCAAAGATCGAGTCGATACAGGCTTTCAGGGTCTTTTTTTCATCCTTATTTGGAATAATGATCGTAACCAGAGGCTTTCCCCTGACCGGATAATGGACCCGGTAAAACCCGAAATCAAGTGTATCCAGCACCTCGCCCTCTACATTACTTCTCTTCAGATGCTCCCGGATCGCCCGCTTGCCGGCTTCATAGGCATACATCTTGGAAGTCGGATTATCAGCCGTCGATTCCCTGTGAGTCCGCCAGTGATAAAGGATCTCCGGAATATGGATGACCTGCCGTGCGTCCTCAACACACCGGAGGATGAAGTCATAATCCTGCGCGCCTTCCATGTCCACATGAAATTTACCGACATTTTCAAACAAAGACCGGCGGACGATCAGGAAATGACAGATATAATTGTTGGAGCGCAGAAGATCCAGATTATAATCCGGCTTCAGATGCGGCTGAAAATGCTCTTTGAGCTGCATATCCACCTTATCCTCATCCGTATAGATCATATCGCAAAGCGGATGCTGAAGGATCACCTGCACGATCTCATAAAGTGCATTCGGAGCCAGTACATCGTCATGATCCAGAAGAGCGACAAATTCTCCGGATGTCATATCGAAAGCCGCATTGGTGTTTCCTGCAATTCCCAGATTTCCGGAAAGATTCTTAACCTTGATCCGCCGGTCTTTCGTGTGATAACTGTCCAGTACCTGTGCCATTCCGGCATCATCCGGACTGCCGTTTGCTATACATAGTTCCCAGTTTTTATAGGTCTGGCTCCGCATGGATTCGATCATCTGTGCCAGAAATTTCGGTCTGGTCCGATAGGCCGGCACAGCAATACTGATCAGCGGGGCATTTTTAAACTTCTTTCTGCGCTGATTATCCAGCGTACGTGTATCAGGTTGATAGGCAGGGTACCATATCTCATAAGGAATTTCTTCCGGTTCAAATCGTTCGTGAATGCGGATCCAGAACTCTTTCGGGCCATAATGTTTAAGGTACAGAAGGCCTTTCCGGATCGTATATGGTGAAAGATTCTTCAGAAGCCGGTTCCATTCAATCTTCCCCATCTGACTGTCCAGATTTATCATTCGTTCTGCCTCCAGGGTTAAAGATTTGTAACCTTTAAAAAAAGTATGAAGTTATTGTAACATTATAGGATATTTTTTGCAAGAAAAGGTATTGTTGTGTTATACTATATTTCAGAATCTATTCATAGGAGTCTTTAAAAATGAAATATAGAAAATTCATGGCGGCTGGAATGATGGCCGCTGTTCTGTGTCTGCAATCTGTACAAGTATCCGGTGAAGTATCTTCCGGTGAAGTGCT
>CACZPF010000293.1 GCA_902782975.1 uncultured Lachnospiraceae bacterium | reverse complement strand
GAAAGGAGAGAAGTGTCTTGGGCTCGAAACAGGTGCTTTCCAGATTACTTCAGATGCTGATCGTACTGATCGGGATCAGCATCATAACATTCCTGCTCACATATATTTCTCCGGGCGATCCTGTCCGGAACATGTATCTTGCCCAGGGGCTGATGCCTGATGAAGAACAGGTCGCTGAGCAGCGGGAAGCAATGGGGCTGAATGATCCCTTCGTGACACAGTACTTCCGCTGGCTCGGAAACTGCCTCAAAGGGGACTTCGGAACATCCTTCAGCCTGAATAAACCGGTGGTCACGCTGCTGCTTTCGCGGCTCTGGCCTACACTGAAACTGGCTTTGATGAGCATGATCCTGATGGTTATTGTGGCCGTGCCGCTGGGGGTACTATCGGCGGTGTACCAGAACAAGCCCATCGATTATATTGTGCGGGCGATCACCTTCTTTGGCGTTTCCATCCCGAACTTCTGGGTCGGCCTTCTGCTGATCCTGTATTTCTGCGTCCAGCTGAAGCTTCTTCCCGTAGTTTCCTCAGGCGGTACCTTTAAGGATATGATTCTTCCGGCTGTTACGCTGGCGATCGCCATGTCGGCCAAATATACCAGGCAGGTGCGTACGGCCGTCCTTGAGGAGCTGCATTCGGATTATGTTACAGGTGCGAGAGCCAGAGGAGTTGCGGAATATAAGATTCTGTGGGGAAATGTTTTTCCAAACTCGCTGCTTCCCCTGATCACGATGCTGGGCCTTTCCATCGGCTCGCTTCTTGGCGGAACCAGTGTAGTGGAAGTAATCTTTTCCTATCCCGGGATGGGAAATCTGGCGGTTTCTGCCATTACTTCCTGTGATTATTACCTGATCCAGGGGTATGTACTCTGGGTCGCGATCATTTACATGCTGATCAACCTTCTTGTGGATATCTCCTACAATTATGTTGATCCGCGGATGCGGTTAAGGCGGTGAAGCGTATGGAAAAAAAGAGCTTTATAAGAAAATATCCGGGTTTTTGCTTCTTCTGTCTTATGGCTGTACTGATCGTACTGGCGGCCGTATTTGCGCCTCAGCTGAGCAGAGGGGTCAGCCCCATTAAAGGAAGCCTGAAGGATGCGATCGTAGCTCCGAGCGCCGAGCATCCCTTCGGAACCGACAAGATGGGACGCGACATCCTGGTCCGCGTGCTTTACGGGGCCAGAGTATCGCTTTCTTCCACCTTTATTCTGGTGGCATTGATTTTTGTTATAGGCACGGTTCTGGGCATTCTGGCTGGATATTTCGGGGGCATCGTGGATGCTGTGATCATGAGGATCGCGGATATGATGATCGCTTTCCCGGGTCTGGTCCTGGCAATTGCTGTGGCAGGTATTCTGGGAGCAAGTACAAGAAATGCCATTATCGCGATCGCTGTGGTCAGCTGGCCCAAGTACGCCCGACTGGCCCGAAGCCTTGTCATGAAGATCCGCCATACGGATTTTGTGGCGGCGGCTACGGTTACCGGCTCCAAAACTCTCTACATGCTCTGGAAGTACATGCTGCCCAATACCATTACGACCCTGGTCATCACGGCTGCGACGGATATCGGCGGCATGATGATGGAGCTGGCGGCTCTGTCATTTCTTGGATTCGGCGCGCAGGCTCCGACACCGGAATGGGGTTCCATGCTGAACGAGGGCCGCAACTTTATGCAGAATGCACCGTGGCTGATGATTTACCCCGGCCTTGCGATTTTTGTCACTGTTGTCGTTTTCAATATGCTGGGCGACGGCCTTCGGGATATTCTCGATCCCCGCAGCAATGAGGGGAGGTAGGAATATGGCGTTGCTTGAAATTAACGGCATTGATATTGCCTACGGGAAACAGGTGACGGTAAAAGACTGTACCATCACCCTTGATCAGGCAGAGATCTGCTCGATCGTGGGCGAGAGCGGAAGCGGCAAGACGACGGTGATCCGTGCCGTGCTGGGACTTCTGCCCGGCGGTGGAAAGGTGACAAAAGGGGACATCATCTACGACGGACGCAGCCTTCTTTCTCTTAATGCCAGGGAATGGAGAAAGCTGAGAGGGCATGACGTTTCCATGATCTTTCAGGATTCCGGCGCCATGATGAATCAGACCAGGCTGATCGGAAAAAGCTTTGTCGAATATATAAGGACCCATGAGAAGATCTCCAAAAAGGATGCCTGGAAGAAAGGGGCCGAGATGCTGGGACGCATGCGGCTGCCGGATCCGGACCGTATCATGCATTCTTATCCGTTCCAGCTTTCGGGCGGTATGCGCCAGAGGGTAGGTATCGCCATGGGCATGACCTATGAACCGAAGCTTCTTCTGGCTGACGAACCCACCAGTGCACTGGATGTGACCACTCAGGCGCAGATCGTGCGTCAGATGATGGAACTTCGGGATGAGTACGGTACAAGTATCATTATCGTGACCCATGATATCGGCGTCGCATCCTATATGGGCGACAAGATCGTTGTTATGAAAAACGGGCAGATCGAAGATCAGGGAGGACGTAAACATATTCTGGAGGAATCTTCCAATGAATATACAAGAAAACTGATCGGTGCTGTTCCGTCACTGGGAGGAAAGCGCTATGTTTGACGAAAAGGATGTGCTCCTGGAGGCAAAGCATGTTACACGGCGTTTCCCTGCACAGGGAGGACGTGAACTGATTGCCTGCAATGATATTAATTTAAAACTTTATAAGGGGAAGACGCTTGGACTTGTGGGTGAGTCCGGATGCGGAAAGAGTACCTTCATGCGTTTTCTGGTGTGGCTGGATCGTCCTACAGAAGGAGAAGTCATCTACCAGGGAAAGGATATTACGAAGCTTAAAGGCAGGGAACTCCATGAAATGCGTCAGCATATACAGATGGTCTTTCAGGATCCCTCCACATCCTTCAACCCCAAGATGAAGATCCGTGACATTGTGTGCGAGCCGCTTCTGAACTATGGGCGCATCAGACATTCCCAGAAGGACCAGAAAGCGAGAGAACTGCTGGAGATGGTGGAGCTTCCCGGAGATTTTGCGGATCGTTTTCCGCATAATATGTCCGGCGGACAGCGACAGCGTGTAGCCATCGCCAGGGCGCTTGCGCTGGAACCGGAGATCATCATCATGGATGAAGCTACCAGTGCACTTGACGTATCGGTACAGGAGACGATCATTGAACTTGTCACAAAGCTTCAGAAAGAAAAAAATATTACGATTGGCTTTATCTGCCATAACCTTGGTTTTATCCAGTCGTTTTCCCATCAGATCGCAGTCATGTATCTTGGGAATATTGTAGAAGTGATGCCCGGGGAAAATATGGCGAAGATATGCTGCCATCCCTATTCAAAAGCTCTTCTGGATGCTGTCTTTGATACAAAGATGGACTTTTCAAAAAAGATCGATCCGATCAAGGGCGAACCGCCAAGTCCACTTAATGTACCGCCCGGATGCCCGTTTCAGGACCGATGTGACAAGTGTGCGGCGATATGCCGGGAGAAAAGACCGCACCTTCAGGAGCTGTCTCCGGGCCATGAGGTTGCATGCCATCTTTTTTCAAAGGAGGGATCCGTGTGAAAAAACTTGCAGCTCTTCTTGCATTTATACTTTGCCTCGGTATGGTGCCGGCAGAAACATCAGCAGAAGCTGCTTCTGAACTGGAAATGTCAGGCACAGAGGTTCATAAAATCGGTGTGATCGTGTACAATACCAGCGACGAAGAAGTGATCGGCTTCCGTGAGTATCTGAAGGGATATAT
>CACZPF010000292.1 GCA_902782975.1 uncultured Lachnospiraceae bacterium | reverse complement strand
GCATGCTCCGGCAGTATAATCTCGCTCATGACAACCCCGCCTTTTCCGGTATAGTCGTGGAAAATTCCTGTCTCATCATTCATCAGCTTCTCACCGGAACGATAGGCAGCGGAGGCAACCACAGACCGCCCGGAAGTGCGACTTATGATCTTGATGGAACAATGATAAATCGACATGTATCTGTCTCCTTTCATACCTGTGCGGTTGTCCCGCTGTCCGCAGGACCGCTCTCCGCGTAGGAGCGCGCTTATGAGTGTGGGCTTCGCCCACATATAAGTGCGCCCTTACTCCGTAAGGGAATATCTCAAACACATCCCTCATCTTCCGGAACCATCGATTTCCCGGCAGCTTCTTCCGACATTGCTCTTGAAAAGAAATGGCCTCTGGTCTCCTGGTTTTCCAAAAAGCGTCTAAGTTTGGGAAGATCTTCTGCTTCTATGGGTTTTCCATAAACCTTCTCCACTTCCGCACCGATCATGATCAGCCTTTTGGTTCTGGCCTTTCGGTTTTCCTCCGCCTCCTTCTGCTTCAACTGCTTCTTGAGGGCTTTCATCTGTTCTTCTTTTTTTTCAATTTCGGCGATACGTTCGCCGGTGGTTTTTCTTGCTGTCATACCTTCCTCCTTTCCAACATCATGACAGTTTTTCAAACCGGATCATAGTTTCTCCTTCGCCGTAGCAAACCGGTGCGTGACACGCGCCGGTCTGGCCTCAACAAAGAGAAATATTCATTTTCGAAACGCGTCCGATATACCTCTATGGTCAAGGTATTGAATCCGTGCTTTTTCCCGCTCTTCCTCAGACTGTGCCGTCTTATATGCTGCATACAGATCATGTTGTACAAGTCTTTCAAGTTTTTCTTCCAGATACTGGGAAATCGTCTCCTGGTCTTCCGTATTCCCCAAAATATGGAACATGATCAGCTTTTTAAAAATGTCTTCCGGAATCTGTACCTGTTTTGCCATCTATATCCTTTCCCGTGACGATGTGTCGATGTGTGACGGTTTTTTACAACCCTGTAAAACACCGTCACGACCGTCACATATCGTCACGCTTCCTCATTCATATACTCCAATCTGATCCGCCTTCCGTCATGAATCCGGTCTGTCTGATACAAAACATGGTACTCATGAAACAGCTCACTTACTCTGGCATTCAGGTGTCTGGTCAACGCATTTGGCTGCTTCAGACCGGTATCAATCTTTGAAAACAGAACCGATGGGGTATCATAAAAAGCCTGTTCTTTCACAAATTCCTGCACAGCCTTCAGAATCGGATCTGGCATCTTCTTTATTACCAGTCCTTCCTTTTCCTTAAATTTCCAGATGCACCTTTCCAGATCAAATTCAATCGTCAGCTTTGCGTCCGGCTGATCCCTTCCAGTAATCTCCAGCACAGCCTCCGCATCCGTTCTGCGCTTCTTCTGCAGAACAAAAGCTCCATCTGCCGCACCAAAAATCCCGTTTGTTCCGGAAATCATTTCAAAGCTGTCCTTCGCATCCATCTTACGTGTGTGATGCACCACCAGAATGCAGATGCGATGCCGGTCAGAGAACTCCTTCAATTTGGACATGACTTCATAGTCGCTGCCATAGCTGAACTGCTCTCCGGAGGTTTCCCGGATCTTCTGCAGAGTGTCCACAATAATCAGCCTCGTGTTCGGATGTTCACGCATAAACTGTTCCAGTTCCGTCATCAGACCCCCTGTAAGCGTGCCTGCACGAATAGAAAGCAGGAGATTGTCTGTCCCCTCCTCGCCAAACATCCGGGAGAGCCTTCCCTGAAGCCTTGCGTAGTCATCTTCCAAGGCCAGGTAAAGAACCTCTCCCTTACGTACCGGACAATCCCAGAGTGGGATTCCGTTCGCTACGTGCCAGGCAATCTGTGCCATCAGAAAAGACTTTCCGATCTTCGGGGGGCCTACGAAAATGTAGGTCCCGCAGTAAAGCAGTGTATCGATCACCGGCGGTCTCGGTTCAAAAGTCTGGTCAAGCAGACTGTTCATCGTCACTGTTTTTATCTGACCGCCATGAGAACAAAAGTTCCCGTTGTCATAACCTGACCGATCCGTTACACTTACATCTGCAATATTCTTTGGAGACTGCTCTTCATCTGCGCCAACAGATGATACCGGGGCAGTCTCTTTCATTCTGTCATCCTTCATCCGTCTCACTTCCTTTCTTCTCGTGTCTGCTGTCGAGCAGATCCGCAACTTCGCGCTGTTTGCTGGGATAGAGATGGCCGTATGTATTTAAGGTCATCCGGATGTCCTCATGTCCCAGCCGCTCTTTGATCACCATCGGATCCACACCATGATTAATCAGGAACGCCACATGGCTGTGACGCAGATCATGGACACGGATCTTCTTGACTCCGGTTTTCTCGCACTGATGTTTCAGCTTATGCTGTACTGCCTCCTGACCGATCGGAAAAATTCTTTCTCCTCCCGGAAATTCATATTTACTTTCCAGATATCCGGAAACCTTTTCTGACAGAAATACCGGGATCTCTATCACTCGGACAGACCCCTTTGTCTTTGGCGAAGTGATCACATCCTGCTTTCCGGTACGATAGAAGGTTTTTGTAATGCTCATCCGTTTCCTTCTGAAATCGAAGTCCGCCGGCGTCAGCGCCAGTGCTTCACCGATTCGGCACCCTGTGTAGAACAACACGTCAAGCAGAACATCATATTGGGAACCTTCCTCAATCCCTTCCTTTGCCTTGAGAAACTCTTCTTCCGTCCAGAAATCAATTTTACGTGCATCCGATCTTCCCATCTTTTTCACCTTCCTGCAGGGATTATCCTGCAATCCATAGATCCTCTGTGCGTGTGTAAACAGAGCCGTCAGCTGATTCTGAATCATTCGTAGATAAGCCAATGAATAATCCTTTGAGCGTATCTCGTTCTGCCAGCTGATGATATCTGAAGGCGTGATCTCATTCATCTTTTTGTCTGCAAAGTAAGGCAAAACATGAGCTTCAAGCATATACCGCTTATTCTTTGCTGTCCGATCCTTCAGTTCTCCAGCCTTATCTTTAAAGTAGACCTCCATGAATGTGCTGATCAGCATGTCCATATCTGCCGTTGCGCTTCTCCTGAACTCCGCTTCATAACGAATTGCCTCTTTTTTTGTCCGAAATCCCCGCTTACACTTCTTTTTCCGTTTTCCTGTCCAGTCGGTAAACGGAAACACACAATACCATGTTCCTCGTTTATCGTCCCTGTATACCGGCATTCATAACACCTCCCCTCAATTACCATTAACCGCCTGACGGCCATAAAGCTTTTTGTTCCAGTAGGGTCTCGGCACCTTCCCAGCCACGACTACATATCCGGATTTTGCCAGCTCCTGGTTCATCATGCGGACAATCTTGTAAGCGTGACCCTTTGAAATCCCCAACTCTCTGGCCACCTCTTCTGCCGTCATCAAATATGTTTCTGCTGCCATCTTGCTACCCCCTTTCGTCCTTCATTTTAAAGTTCCTATTTAGGAACCTTTGTGTCTATATTATATGGTTCCTATTTAGGAACTTCAAGTGGCAATATTCGCCAAATTATCATGGTGCATAAATGTGAACTTTGTGATAAGATACCAATTGATGTGATCTTAAGTTGAGTTTTCGAGAGGAGTCCAAAATGGAAATCATCCCAATACAAGATAAAATGAAAATTTATCGCGAAATGCGGGCATTCAGTCAGCAGGATCTTGCGGAGGCTTC
The DNA here is from genome assembly GCA_902782975.1 of uncultured Lachnospiraceae bacterium. Lineage (GTDB taxonomy): Bacteria > Bacillota > Clostridia > Lachnospirales > Lachnospiraceae > Blautia_A. The sequence continues at coordinate 897 of CACZPF010000292.1, read as the reverse complement.
CGGAATCAGTCTTTCCACGATCAAAAAGTATGAGGCAGGAATCCTAAAACCCAAGATCGACCAAATCAGGAAAATCGCAGATGCTCTGGCCGTCAGCGTTTATCTGTTTATCGACTTTGATATTGAGACAATCTCTGATGTTTTCACACTTCTGTATAAAATGGAAGAAGAAATAGATATGACATATGAAGTGAAGATGGATGAGAACGGAAAACCCGACTATCAGTCATTTCGGTTGGTCTTTACCAATGAAACGTTAAACCACTATCTGCATTCCTACATGAAGTCACGTGACCTTGAAAAGCAGATTTACAACCAACCGGATCTTTTCCAAACAAAAGAAGAATATGACGAAGCTGTCAAAAAATCATTTTTGAAAACCCTTGAGCTTCGTATGGCACTTTGCCTAGACGATACTCTAATCTCAAAGGGAACGGAGCATCCCGGAGAATCAAAATATATCATAGCAGCAGAAAAGGAATACAAAGAGCTATTGCAAGATCCCGAGGTCCGGGCAGAATGGGAACGGGACGGATATATTCATCCATCGAGATTAAAATATAAAGGCTTCTATCAGACCGACCGGTTAGAGCCTGACAAGGACAACAAAACAGATGCTGAATAATTTACGTTATCAAAATGTTATCACGATGTAATGATCGGTGTAAGTACAGATTTTACGGAACCTGCTCTGTCCGCTATTCCATTTCTTTCCAAACACCTTCACCGAATCAGAAAACCCCGGGAAGCCGCTGGCTTTCCGGGGTATATCTTTCTTATTCTGTGATAACCGAAACCTGATTACTCGATGATCTCGATAACACGGCCTGAACCGACAGTACGTCCGCCTTCACGGATAGCGAAGGTAAGACCCTGCTCCATAGCTACCGGATGGAT
>CACZPF010000291.1 GCA_902782975.1 uncultured Lachnospiraceae bacterium | reverse complement strand
GCCAGCACCATCATTTTTCTGTTTTTTCTCATGTTATTTATTCCTCCTTATCTTTTTTCACACAAAGTATCTGCTATTTACCCCCGCCGTTTTCCGCCTGGATCCAGTACATCACGAACACTGTCTCCCAGCAGATTGAACAGGATCGTGACCGGAAAAATTGCCGCTGCAGGGTAAAAAACCATCCATGGACATTGCTGCATCAGACTTCGTCCTTCGCTCAGCATGCTGCCCCACTCGGCCGAGGACGAGCTGAGTCCCAGAAAACTCAGGCCGGAGATGCTGAGCATGGCACCGCTAAGGTGCAGCGTACCGGTTACGACCACCGGACGAATGGCATTTGGGAAGATATGGCGCAGCAGAATGGACAAGCCGCTCTGCCCGTTCAGTCTTGCTGCCTTGACAAAGTTTTCCTGCCGGAGGGACAGTACATAGCTGCGGATCAGCCGGGCATATTGTGTCCAGCTGGTGGCTGCAAGCGCCAGCACGCCATTTTGCAGTCCGGGCCCCAGCATACCTGCCACCGCTATGGACAGAACGATTCCCGGGAAGGCAAGAAAAATATCTACGATACGCATCAGGATCTCGTCGGCCCATCCGCCGGCATAACCGGCGATCAGGCCAAGAGTACACCCGATCAGCATGGACAGGACCACAATGACCAGAGATGCAAAAATGGAGCTGGAAGCTCCCGCAAGGATCCTGGACCAGATACACCTGCCTAGCCAGTCCGTTCCGAAAAGAAAGTCGCCGCCCGGAGCTTTTTTGGCAGAGAGCAGATCGACAAATTCCGGATCGTGCGGTGCGAGCTTTCCGGAAAACAAGCTGAAAATGCATAAAATGATAAAAACGGACAGATAGATGATCATGCGCTTTTTTGATTTCGGGGCAGAATTCTTCATCACTCCACCCCCATTCCGGAACCGACGCGCGGATCAATATAATAATAGGATATGTCTGTCAGCAGATTGATCAGAATATAGATCACGCACATCCATACAACAAACCCCTGGATAACCGGATAGTCACGGTTGGTCACGGCGTTCGTAACCATATATCCCATGCCGGGAAGGACAAAGATCATTTCCACGGCTGCCGTTCCTCCAAGCAGGGAACCGACCGACATCGACATGAGCGTAACAATGGTGATCAGGGCGTTTCGAAGGACATCGTGAAAAAGGACGATGCGCTTTTTGATACCTCTCGAAACAGCTCCGTCCACATAAGGTTTTCCGAGCTGTTCCAGGACGGCCGCCCTCACCTGCCGGATATATTTGCCCGTCATGGGAATGGAAAGCGCAAGCGTCGGCAGGACCAGACTGATCGGAGTTCCTGTCGAGAGGATCGGAAACCAGCCGAGCTTCAGAGCAAAAAAATACAAAAGCAAAAGGGAAACGACAAAATTCGGCAGACTGTTGCCGATAAAGCTTAAAAACCGGAGGATCACATCTACAGGCTTTCCCTGGAAAACGGCTGTCAGGATCCCGAGCGGTACCGAGAGAAGCACAGTCACTGCAACGGATGTCAGAGCCAGCTTCAGTGTATTCGGAAACGCGGTCAGAAGCTTTCCGGCTACACTGGATCCATCCATATAGGAAGAACCCATGTCTCCTCTCACAAAATGCCAGAGCCAGTCGAGATACTGGATCACAAAAGGCCGGTCCAGTCCCAGCTGGTGACGCATGGCCTCGACCACATCGGGAGACGGTGATGTGCCCTGGGCCTGCAGCATCATTTCCACAGGATCCTTGGGAGAAAGATACATCAGCGCATAGGTAAGCAATGTGACTCCGAAAAGGACCGGGATCAGTGAAAGAAGCCGCACCAGCACATACTGAAGTACCGGGTGGCGCTCCAGACGTTTTGATATAGCATTCATTTGGATCACTTCCTTGTTTCAGTTATATCCGTCTGCAGAAGCAGGGTACTTTTCATGTTAACCGCACTTTTCTGCACAGACCATGAACATTCGTGTAGGATCATCGCGTTCAAATTCCAGAGGATCCTGGATGGTTCTGCCGACCTGTTCCACGATCCGGACGATCCGCATATCGAGCTTTTCCAGTGTCCGCGTGTCCCAGGAGGGTCTGTGTTCTTTGGACAGAGGAAGAGAAAATGCGATCTCTTCCAGCTCCTGTGTCCGTTTGGGTCCCAGATCCCAGACCTTATGAAGGTCCGGATGATTTCTGCGAAAAGCTTCACGCTTTTTCTGACGTTCTGCACACAGTGCTTCATCATACAGGTACAGATACCAGTTCGCGTCAAAATAGACCATCCGCCCGCCAGGCGAAAGAACTCTTGCCCACTCCTTCAGCGCCTGGTCCGGGTATTCAAGGTTCCACAGAACATTGCGGCTGACGATCAGATCAAAGCTTTCATCCGCAAAGGGAAGAACCTCTCCCCTGTGCAGAATAAACTTTACGTCTGCTCCGTATCCGGCCGCGTTGGCCGCCGCGTGGTAAAGCATATGCTCCGTCACATCTACCGCTGTCACATCATGACCGGCAAGTGCCAGATTCATGGCAAAAAAGCCGGGACCTGTACCAACGTCCAGAACGCGAAGTCTGTCGCTTTTGGGGGCATGGGAGAGGATCATCTCCCGCCAGGCCAGACGACGCCAGTCATTCATTTCTTCGACATTTTGTTCACTGTAGCTGTGGGCCCGGTCTGTCCAGTAAGAAACCAGTCCTTCCAGTGTACGGGTCGATGTTTCCTGCTCCGGCTCTGTAAAAAACGCGCTGCCTGGCGCCTCCTTCTGTATGTGTGTATGTATATCCATGATCTTAGCCACTCGTTACCATTTACAGCCTGCCTGTCCGAAGAGAGTACCGGATTCGTCGTGATGGCATCTTGGAAGATGGCATCCTCTTCGGACAGGACTGTGAATCGCAACATCCACTCCTGTTTTTTTGGACTTATTTTACAGTGAAAAAAATTCATGTACAAGCCGGGTGGGGGGTTCTTTTTATATAAAAAAGAAAACATGTAAAAATGAGGCTTCGGCCTGATAAAAGGATCCCCGTATCCCCTATCCGGGGATTCAGGGATCTTTATGAAAACATAAAAAATCATTTATTTTACTTTCCACAAAAATCCAAGAAAATATTGACGAAAGAATGAGAATATGGTATTTTGAAATTGTAAAAACCAACATATCCCAACATGGACACAACACAAAACAAAATCTATCAGCAAAGCAAAAAGTCAAAACAAAAACGGAGGGAACAAAATGAGAAAAGGTATTCTTGCACTTGCACTTGCCGGAATGATGACGCTTTCCATGGCTTCTGTAGCTATGGCAGATGAACCGCTTGTACTCAGCTGGAACGAAGTTAACGGTGACGGCTATGGCGCAACAGAAGGCGCCAAAGCATTTAAAGAAAAACTGGAAGAGGTTTCCGGCGGCGCTATGTCGATCGAATTATACACCAACGGAACACTTGGCGATGAGAAGGAATCCATGCAGGGAATCCAGATGGGTACATTGGATATCTTCCGCGGCAACGCTTCCTCCCTTCCGAACTATGGAGCAAAAACGATCGGTATCACCGGACTTCCCTTCATGTTCAAGGATATGGAAACTTTTAAGGCTATGGCCGATTCCGAACTTGGCCAGAGACTTCTTGACTCTGTAGACGAAGAAGACTGCGGTTACATCGCTCTTGCATGGCTGGTTGAAGGCCCGAGACAGATGTTCATCACAGAAGATACATATGCAAAACTCGGTAATCCGTCTGAATTTACACTGGATATGATGTCAGGCCTTAAGATCCGTGTTCCGGAGACTGACCTGATGGTCAATACCATGAAGGCTCTTGGCGCTTCCGCAACTCCGATCGCTTATGCAGAGCTTTATACCTCCCTGCAGTCCGGCGTTGTTGACGGCGCGGAGAACGGTGTTACCTCCTATGTTTCCAACTCCTTCAATGAAGTTGCTCCTTACTTCATCACAGATGCGCATACCTTTGGCTGCGGTGTTGTTCTTATGAACAAGGACAAATGGAATTCTCTTACCGAAGAGCAGCAGGGCTGGATGAAGGAAGCAGCTGCAGCAGCTTCTGCGGCATGCTATGAATTCAACCAGAAGCAGGAGCAGGATGTATTTGATTCCTTCGAAGAACTCGGAATCACAAGACTGGATGTTCCGGATCTTGACAAATGGCAGGAAGCCTGCGCGGATGTTTACTCTGACTATGATGCAGATCTTGTAGCTGAACTTCAGGCTGGTGAATATTAATTTCTGCCGTTGTATTCGGGACTGACATGTACCGATCAATAAGATAAGAATTGCAAAAGGGTGCTGCAAAAGCACCCTTTTGTTACGATTAGGCCGGAGAGGGTAGACAAAATGGAAAAATTTAAAAAGATATGGGATCCGTTAGATAAGATCATCTTTGGGATCGTCCGTTATGTATGCGTTATTATGCTGGCCGTGCTGGTCGCGGTCGTATTTTATATTTTCCTCGGAAGATATGTTCTTCACAATTCTCCCATGTGGGGAGAGCCTCTTTCGCTGTTTCTTCTTACGTGGATGAGCATCCTCGGATCTTCACTGGTCCTCAGGACAAATGAACATCTGAAGGTGACCATGTTTGATTCAAAGATGTCAAAGGGGCAGATCGTGGCTACGGATATCCTGGCTACGGTATGTATTCTGGCGTTTGCCATATTCATGATCGTTTATGGTTCCAGGTTGATGACGCAGGCCAGGAACAACACGATGGCGGGGCTCAATATCCGGTATAAATGGATGTATCTGTCCATGCCGGTCACCGGAGTTCTGTATCTGTTTGCATTGATCACTCAGTGGATGAGAAGAGGGGAGGAAAATAGTAAATGAGCACAACAGCGATCGCAACCCTGATTCTGCTGGGGGTCTTTTTGCTTCTGGTTTTTTTGCGTGTTCCTGTCGTATATGCCATCGGAACGGCATCCCTTATTGACTTTTTTTATCTGGGGATCAATCCCATGCAGATGGCCCTTAAATTTACGGGAAATCTTAACTCCTACACCCTTCTTGCGGTTCCGTTCTTTATCCTTATGGGAGAACTGATGAGCGCCGGAGGAATAACGGATTCTCTGATCGAGTTCTCCAAAGCACTGGTAGGATGGATCCCCGGCGGCGCAGCACTGGTCAACGTTGTTGCCTCCTTCTTTTTCGGCGGTATTTCCGGTTCTTCCTCCGCGGACTGTGCCTCTCTTGGACCTATTGAGATTAAAATGATGGAAGAGCAGGGATATGACCGGGAATTTTCGACCTGTCTTACAATGTCCAGCTCTGTAGAAGGAATCCTGGTGCCCCCCAGCCAGAACATGGTTATTTATACACTTGCCGCGGCAGGTGTGACGTCTGTTTCCATCGGACAGCTTTTCCTGGCCGGTTATGTGCCTGGTGCGGTGCTTTCCCTCGCTCTGATTATTTACAGTATCTATTATTCTAAAAAGCATAAGATTCCTGTTGCGGACAAATTCAGTGTTAAAAGACTGGGCCGGGCCTTTGTGCACGCGATCTGGGGAATGCTGGCGGTTCTGATCGTCGTCGTCGGTGTTATCGCCGGTATCTTTACCACAACAGAATCTGCGGCGGTAGCCGTTGTCTGGTCCCTGTTTGTCGGCCTTGTCATTTACCGGGGCTTTACGGTTAAAGATCTTCCGAGAATTTTCCACAATGTAACCATGACGCTTGGTAAGGTTCTGATACTCCTTGGCGTTTCCGGCGCGTTTACGTATCTGCTTACCTACCTCAAGGTGCCCGAGAAGGTGTCTGTCGCGTTGTTCAGCCTGACAGAGAATAAGATTCTGATCCTGATCATGCTGAATGTCCTGATGCTGGTCCTTGGATGTCTTGTAGAGATGGCCTGCCTCATTCTGATGTTGACGCCGGTCATTCTTCCCATATGGATCTCTCTGGGCTTATCCCCCATTCATCTGGGCGTTGTAATGGTTCTGAATCTTGGTATCGGTCTTCTGACTCCGCCGGTCGGCTCAACATTGTTTATCGGTTCGGCGATTTCGGGAATCAAGATCGAAAAGCTCAGTAAGCGCATGGTACCGTTCTACATAACCATGGCGGTAGCATTGATCATCCTTACATATTTCCCACAGTCCTTCATGTGGCTGCCGCAGATGATGTATAAGTAAGGAATTGCAAGACAGGACGGGAAAAGGCAGTCCGGATGCGGCCGGGCTGCTTTCCTGCAGGAGAATATATGATTTATCAGGGAATTTTTGACGCAAAACTGGAAATCCCTTATGAGGGAGAGGCTTTTTCACGCAAAGGAACGGTGCTGATCTTTCCTGGAGGAGGATACGAACATCTTTCGGAGAGAGAAAGCATACCGGTTGCAAAAGCTCTTAAAGAGCAGGGGATCCGCTCTGCGATCCTTTACTATGATGTAACGTCGCCGGTTCTGCATTTCAGGCCGCTTCTTCAGGCTGCCTGGGTTGTCAAAAAGCTGAGGGAGATGTATCCCGGCGAACCGGTCGTCGTGCTTGGATTTTCCTCCGGAGGGCATTGTGCAGCCAATCTTCTGATGCACTGGAGAGGAAGAGACTGGAAAAACAGAGATATTTTTGCGGAAATAAGAGACTGTGCGGAGCTGGATGAGAAAATATTCCGTCCGGACGCCGGCGTACTCTGTTATCCGGTGATCACGTCCGGAGAATATGCTCACAAAGGAAGCTTCATAAGGCTTCTCGGCGGACCGGAAGAATATGCGAAAGATCCGGAAGAATACAAAGCCGCTTATGCATGGCTCAGCCTTGAGACGCAGGTGAATGAGGAAACGCCCCCCGTCTTTTTGTGGCAGACGCAGGAGGATGAGGAAGTGCCGGTCGAAAATTCTCTTCTTCTCGCGCAAAGTCTGATCCGGGAAAAGATCCGCCTGGAATATCATGTATATCCGAAGGGTGCTCATGGACTTTCCCTTGCGACGAAGGAAGTGGAACAGCCTGCAAAGAACAGGTTTGAGGATCTGCACGTGGCAGGATGGTTCCGGGAGATGTGCGAGTGGTTTAAAGAAGAAGGTATAATAAAAAGCTGAGGCGCAGCACGTGCGCCGGGAAAGAGGAAAGTCTGAAACTATGTTTCAGATCTACCATTATTGGCGCAGTAAATGCGCCGGGAAAGAGGAAAACGGGTTATGGAAGAAGTTAAATTTGACACGACGGTACAGGATTCGCAGGGTACAGAGGTGGCTCCCATAGAGCCTTCACAGTTCGACTTTGATGAATATGCAGCCTATGAAGCAGAAAGACTGCCGAAGATCAAGGCATTTACGGAAGCGGACCAGGGGCTTCTGGTTTATCGCCGGGTCCGTGCCAATGGTGTTTTCTATGATAAATGCCGGGATTACAAAGAGTCTCTGGCATTGCAGCTTGGCGCTTTGAAAATGAGCCTTAACTATAAGGCTGACATTCCAAATTTCCTGGAGCCCTGGTACGGAATCGGCTATATTGCGTCCAGCTTTGGGAGCACCTATCTGTGGCTGCCGGGTGCGGCTCCGGAGGTTAAGGCCAGGTTTTCATCTGCGCAGGAGATCGTCGATGCGTACAAAGCAGGAAATTATGTTCCGATCGCTGAGACAAAAGAGGGAAAGTACAACCTCGAGATGATCGATTATTTTGTGGATCAGACAAAGGGAAAGCTTCCGATCTCTTTCAGTGATCTTCAGTCCCCTCTGAATATGCTGACCTATCTGCTTCCGGTCACGGCTGTGTTTGAAGATGTATATGACGATCCGGATGCCCTGAAGGAAGCGGCATCGATCTGTACGGAT
>CACZPF010000290.1 GCA_902782975.1 uncultured Lachnospiraceae bacterium | reverse complement strand
CTGGATACGGGAAATATACCGCGGGATGCAAAAAGGATCTCGGATGAGCATATCACTTACATGAAGGACGGAAAAGCCCTGGTGATGCGCAGCGTGAAATGGATGCCGCTATTTGACCATGAACCCTGCATGGAGGATGTTATGCAGGGCTCGCTGGCGGACTGTTACTTACTGTCATCTCTGGCGTCCATAGTGGAAAGAAATCCCGGCTTTATACGGGAGATGATGCACGACGACGGAGACCGCATTACGGTAAGGCTGTATGATGATGAAAAAAAGCCGGTATATCTCAGCATGAAAAAAGAGCTGCCTGCGCCTGTGGAGCCGGGGAGGGATCTTTTTGCGGCCGGAGCCTTCTGGGTCATGTATCTGGAAAAGGCGGTCACGCTTTTAAAGACCGGGATGATGGGAAAGGTCAATGATGGGAAGAGGGAACTGAGATTCGTAAAAGGACTGTTTACAGCAGGGCGGAGATACTATGATGATGTGAGCGGCGGCTATACACAGAATATCCTTCCCATACTCACGGGACGGGATACGGAGACTTATGTGACAATGCCGCGCGTCACTTCCGGAGAGAAGATCTATCAGAAGACGGATGAGGAAATAAGACGGGATCACCGGGACCTGGTGGAGGGAGTGATCTCGCAGATCGAAAATGAGCAGAAAGCCGGGAGGATCATGGCAGCCACGTCACGAAATTTTATCCCCGACGATTCCCGGAAAGGGCTGAATAATGAGCATCTGACACAAGGCATAGTGCTGACACATGCATACAGCGTTTTGGGCGTGGATACGGTAAACGGCAGGAAGATGATAAGGCTCAGAAATCCCTGGGGCGTCGGACGCATCCACTATGATGTACAGGAAGGGACGGATATGCCCATCATCCGCTGGGGAGATATGCAGAAGCCGGGAGTATTTTATATCACTCCCGAGCGTTTTGTCGCGTATTTCCATAATGTGGCGTCCGTGACGGTCGGACAGATGAAAGCGGAGGACGTGGGCAGGGAGGCCGTATACGAAAAGAATGAGGACCCGCGCTTTAAGAAAACGCTGGCATACGCGCGGGAAAATACGGATGACATCCCTTCGTCTTTTGACAGGAAGAAATGGAACGGGATCCTGCAGGAGTTTACCCGGACGGACAGAGCGGGGGAAGAAAAGGACAAATACAGCATCTTTTATAAGATCAGGCAGGGGAACTGGGATGACGCCGGGAAAGCCGGTTTAAAAGAGCCGCGTCTGCAGCTGGCAGGCAGTGTCGGAGATACCTATCTGAACCTGAGAAATGAGAACGTGCTGGAGTTCGATCTGGCGGGGACCGGTGCGGAGCTGTATACGAGAGGCTACAGCCTGGCGGAAGCGGAGATGACGGAGGAACAGAAGGAAAACCATATCTCGGCCCGTTACGGGGAAAAAGTGGACGGATATGAACATATCCGCTGCTATGAGAAAAAGAATAAGGAAAAGACCGCCAAAAAGACCCGTTACAATATGGGAGGCGCTACAATCCTTAACGGCGGCGAAAACAGCATGCAGAATGTGGAACAGAGGATGCTGGAATTCGGCAGCCGCTGGCTGACCCCCATACTTGATGAGATGCTGGAGGACGAGGCGAAGCGCAAGGAAGTGCATGTTCTTGTCAATGCGTATTCCAGGGGAGCTGCCGCAGGCGATGCCGGGCTGATGCGGCTGGGACAGTGGCTCCATAAGAACTACCCGCCGGTGATCGCAAAGCTTGTGAGATTCGAGCTGCTCTTAAACGATCCGACGCCGGGCTACGGTTCCCGCAGCGGTATCTATGAAAAGGCGGACATTTCATCGGGCAGGTCCTATGATAAGAAGGGAAGGGAAACGGATGATCCCGAAAAGGAAGTGTACCGGGGGCTTGAGGGGCAGATCTCCTCGACCGTGATCTATTCGCTGAAGTCGGGAGCACGGGCCATACTGGATCCCCAGAAGGTCATGGGAGCCGACCGGGTCATCATTTCACCTTTTGAACATAACTATGTGGAGACGACCGGGAGAAATGCGGAAAACGGGAGCAGGATCGTCCACAGGAGACCCTATATCGATCCGCTCACGGGCTGCGCCTACCGGGCTTCGGGCTTGAACGCCCTGCCGAAGGGCTTCTATTTCGCGGATACGGACAATATGCTGATCCGCGTCAATTCCTATGCGGAGTTTCAGATGCTGCTTGAGAAGCTTCTGAACGGTTATACAAGGGACGGACTGAGGACCGCCGTCATCGATGAGGTGGCAAAGGATTTTTTTGCGGAAAAACAGTGAGAAAGCCATGAAAGCCGCCTGCCGGAAATCAGGTGACTTTTCCGGGGGAGTCGTGTTATACTGAAGGATGAGCGGTGCCCGGCAGTTCCGTGGGATCCGGATGCGGTAAAGGAGGAAGAGTGATGGATTTTAAGTTTGAACGAGAGCAGAAGCGGCTCGAAGAATATGAGCTGAATGTGCAGCGGGAAGAAGGGAAGGAGACGACGGAGCTCGGATACCGGGACATGAACAAGCGTTTCCTGGATCTGGAAGAGCAGAATACATATTCGCCTGATGCGTGGGAAGAAAAGAAAAAGGCCCATGAGACCAGGAAAGAGGAACTGGAAAAGAAATGGCACAGGATCACGGAGCAGAGGAAGAAGGACCTGGATAAGTCCGGAAAGAAGGGCTTCAGCGATACGGAAGCGGACTACTATGAAGGCTTTGTGCTGAAAGATATGGAAGTCTTTCTCAAGAACAGCGACCGTGGCGGAAATTCGGTGGAATTTAACAATGTAGCAACGGACCTTGAGCTCTATAACGTGATCAGCGATGGGGGGGATACCTTTGAGCTGATCAATCTTCTCTCGCGCCTGAAGGAAAGCT
>CACZPF010000289.1 GCA_902782975.1 uncultured Lachnospiraceae bacterium | reverse complement strand
TGCAGCTATTCTGGGGGGAGGTCTTTCCGTATCCGGTTTTCTTCTGCAAACCTTTTTCGGAAATCCTATCGCAGGCCCGTTTGTACTCGGTATTTCTTCGGGGGCGAAGATGGTGGTTGCCCTTACAATGATCTATTTCCTGGCGTTTTTCCACAGGATCTCCTCGTTTACGCTGGTGGCGGCTGCCTTTGCCGGTTCCCTGATGGCGACAGGGTTTATCATCCTGATCTCGCGCAAAGTAAATCATATGGCTACGCTTCTGGTAGCCGGCATTATGATCGGCTATATCTGTTCCGCAGTGACGGATTTTGTGGTCACCTTTGCGGAAGATTCGGACATTGTAAATCTGCACGGATGGTCACTTGGAAGTTTTTCCGGCGCAAACTGGGGAAGTGTAACGGCTTCGGCTGTCGTTATCGGGGCAGCCATGATCTTTGCCTTTCTTCTTTCTAAACCGATCGGCGCTTACCAGCTGGGCGAAGCCTATGCCCAGAGCCTCGGTGTAAATATACGTACCTTCCGTCTGATCCTGATCCTGCTTTCCAGTGTTCTATCGGCCTGTGTGACGGCATTTGCGGGGCCTATCTCCTTTGTGGGAATGGCTGTTCCGCACCTGATCAAGCAGAGCCTTAATACTTCCAAACCGATCGTTGTTATTCCGGGCATCTTTCTCGGAGGTGCTGTATTCTGCATGATGTGCGACCTGATCGCACGTACCGCATTTGCGCCGCTGGAACTGAATATCAGTACCGTGACATCCGTGTTCGGTGCGCCGGTCGTCATCTTCATGCTGCTTAACCGTCAGAAAGGGAGATAAGAAAGGTAAATTAAGAAGGTAGATTAAGAAGATGGAAAAAAATATTTATCTCAAAACATCTCATCTGGATGTAGGTTATAACGGAAAAACACTGATTGGCGATATCTGTCTGGATATCGAAAAAGGTGAGATCGTCACGCTGATCGGTCCGAACGGCGCCGGAAAATCTACGATCCTGAAAAGTATTACCCGGCAGCTGAAAATGATCGGCGGGCAGGTATTCATCGCGGATAAAGACCTTTCGGGGATCTCCCACCGGGATCTGTCGACGAAGATGGCGGTGGTCCTGACGGACAGACTTCATCCGGAGCTGATGACCTGCCATGATCTGGTGGCCACAGGACGGTATCCCTATACAGGGCGTCTCGGCATCCTTTCAAGGGAAGATGAAGATAAGGTCGATCAGGCCATGGCGGCGGTACATGCCGAGTCCCTGGGGAACCGGGACTTTAACGCGATCAGTGACGGCCAGAAGCAGAGAGTCCTGCTTGCCAGGGCGATCTGCCAGGAGCCGGAGATCATCATTCTGGACGAGCCTACTTCCTTTCTGGATATCCGCCACAAGCTGGAACTTCTTTCTATCCTGCGCCAGATGGCAAAAGAAAAAGGCATTACGGTCATCATGTCGCTTCATGAGATCGATCTGGCCCAGAAGATCTCGGACAAGATCATCTGCGTAAAAGGGGATCATATTGCCCATTACGGCAGACCGGAGCAGGTCTTTTCCGAAGAAATGATCCGGGACCTCTATGATATCCAGAACGGATACTTTGACTCCACCTTCGGAAGTCTGGAACTGCCTGCCCCAGCCGGAGATCCGAGGACCGTGGTCATCTCATCCGAAGGGACCGGGATTCCAGTATACCGGAGCCTTCAGAAGCAGGGGATCCCCTTTGCAGCAGGCATTCTCTATACCAACGATATCGACTATCAGGTAGCCCGCCTCCTTGCCGGGGAGGTCGTAACAGAACAGCCTTTCGACCTCATATCTGACCAGGCAGTAGAGCGGATGTTCGCCCTGATCGATCAGGCAGACGAAGTCCGGAACGCCGGCATCACGATCGGGACCTGCAACAGAAAGATGGAATCCGTTCTCGGATATGCCCGGAAGTGCGGGAAGCTGGACTGAACACGGCAAAGTCTTTTTGTATAAACAGTACAAGTTTTTTTGTATAAACAGTACAAATTTTTCTTTTCATTTTGGTTAAATTGTGCTATGATACTGCTTTGAAAAATGGATACATATTTTATGATAGGAAACCAGGAGGGCATCATGTATAAAATTCTGAACGCAGAACAGCTTGCGGCCAACATTTATTTAATGGATGTTGAAGCGCCGCGGGTAGCCAAACACTGTCTGCCGGGACAATTCGTCATCGTTAAGGTTGATGAATACAGCGAGCGGATCCCGCTCACCATCTGTGACTATGATACACAGAAGGGAACGATCACCATCGTTTTCCAGCCCATCGGCGCATCCACAAAGAAGATGGTTTCTCTGAAGGCAGGCGATTCTTTTGAAGATTTTGTCGGCCCTCTGGGCAGGCCCTCTGAGCTTACTGAGATGGATCCGGAAGAATTAAAGAAAAAACGTATTGTTTTTGTGGGCGGCGGAGTCGGCACAGCGCCTGTCTATCCGCAGCTTAAATGGCTTCATGAACATGGCGTGACAGCCGACGCGATCATCGGTGCCAGAAATAAGGACCTGATCATCCTGGAAGATAAGATGAAAGCGGTCAGCAACCTGTATCTCACAACAGACGACGGTTCTTATATCCGTAAAGGCATGGGCACGGACGTTCTGAAAGACCTCGTACAGAATCAGGGAAAGCAGTATGATATCTGCATAGCGATCGGACCCATGATCATGATGAAATTCGTATGTCTTCTTACAAAAGAACTCGGCATCCCCACCATCGTCAGCATGAACCCGATCATGGTGGACGGGACCGGTATGTGCGGAGCATGCCGTCTTATGGTCGGCGGCAAAGTAAAATTCGCCTGTGTCGACGGTCCGGAATTTGACGGGCACAAGGTAGACTTTGATCTTGCCATGAAGAGACAGCAGATGTACAAGACAGAAGAGGGACGTGCTTTACTGAAGGCGCAGGAAGGTGATACGCATCATGGCGGATGCGGAAACTGCGGAGGTGACAAATAATGGGTGATGTATTAAAGAAGGTTCCTGTCAGAGAGCAGGATCCTCAGGTAAGAGCCACAAATTTCGAAGAAGTATGTCTTGGCTATAATCAGCAGGAAGCCATGGAAGAAGCAGAGCGCTGCCTGAACTGTAAAAAGGCCAAATGTATCGGCGGCTGCCCGGTTTCCATCAATATTCCGGCTTTCATCCACGAAGTGAAAGAAGGCAATTTTGAACAGGCGTACAAGATCATCAGCGAATCCAGCGCCCTTCCCGCTGTCTGCGGCCGTGTCTGTCCGCAGGAAACCCAGTGCGAAGGCCAGTGTGTCCGCGGGATCAAGGGAGAGGCTGTCTCCATCGGCAAGCTTGAGCGGTTTGTTGCGGACTGGGCCCGCGAGAACGGCATTAAACCGGTGCCTGCATCTGAAAAGAACGGCCATAAAATCGCGGTAATCGGCTCCGGCCCTGCCGGACTTACCTGTGCAGGCGACCTTGCGAGAATGGGATATGATGTCACGATTTTTGAGGCGCTCCATAAAGCTGGCGGCGTTCTTGTGTACGGTATTCCCGAATTCCGTCTTCCGAAGGACCGAGTCGTCGCTGCGGAGGTTGAAAATGTCAAGTCTCTCGGCGTGAAGATCGAGACCAATGTTATCATCGGAAAATCCGTGACCATCGATGAACTTCTGAAGGAAGAAGGGTTCGAAGCAGTCTTTATCGGATCCGGCGCAGGGCTTCCCATGTTTATGGGTATTCCCGGGGAGCAGGCAAACGGGGTATTTTCCGCCAACGAATATCTGACCAGAAACAACCTGATGAAGGCCTTCCGGGAGGATTATGACACACCTATCTCTCACGGAAAGAAAGTCGTCGTCGTGGGCGGCGGCAATGTCGCCATGGATGCTGCCAGAACAGCTCTTCGTCTTGGCGCCGAGGTCCACATCGTATACCGCCGTTCGGAAGCCGAACTGCCCGCCCGTCGAGAAGAAGTGCATCATGCAAAGGAAGAGGGCGTTATCTTTGACCTTCTGACCAATCCGGTAGAGATCCTCGCCGACGAAAATTCCTGGGTCAGAGGGATCCGCTGCATCCGTATGGAACTCGGAGAGCCGGATGCTTCCGGCAGAAGACGTCCGGTAGAGATTCCCGGTTCCGAATTCGAGATCGAGGCAGATACGGTGATCATGTCGCTCGGCACGAGCCCCAACCCGCTTATTTCTTCCACCACATACGGTCTGGACGTGAATAAGAGAAAATGTATCGTAGCTGACGAAGAATTCGGAAGAACATCCAAAGAAGGCGTATACGCCGGCGGCGATGCCGTAACCGGCGCGGCAACCGTCATCCTCGCCATGGGCGCCGGCAAGGCCGGAGCCAGAGGTATTGATGAATATATCCGTTCCAAAAACGCCTGATAAATGCGGCTGACAAATGCGCATAATCCATAATGGTGGTAAACCACCCTGTGAATTTGAAAATTGACTGACATGTTAAAAAAGTCGCCCTGCCGGAACCTCCGGCGGGGCGATTTTGCCGAAATTTCCGGTCCTTTTCCTGCTGCTGTCCGCAGTCACTTCAAATCATACGGAACAGTAACATTTATTTACATAACTTTTTTGAGTATTCATCTTTTCTCTTTCCGGTTCTTGTGCTATAATCTAATTTGTGTCTTTATGACATGATTAGAGAAGAGGAATAATCTTATGTCAGTTCTGTTAGCAATCGTTTTCGGAATCATCCAGGGAGTCGCCGAGTTTTTCCCTGTGAGCAGTGCCGGGCAGGTGACGATCATGGAAAACCTTCTGAATGTCAACCAGGATACCGCACTTTTGTTTGAGGCGATGCTCCATATAGGGACTTTGTTTGCATTATTTTATGTTTTTAAGAGAGATATCCGACGTATCGTCATGGAATCCGTGGCGATGCTGCTGGAGGTACTCATTAATTTCCGTCAGTTTTTACTGCGGAAAACAAAAGCCGGCCGTAGAGCGCAGTACAAACGGATCATAAGCAGCAGCTACCGCCGGTTTGTATTTATGCTGGTGATCAGCATGATCCCTACCGCGCTGCTTGGATTTCTGGCACGCAATCTTGCGGCAGCCGCCAGGACATCCGATATGATGCCCGGGATCTTTTTACTTCTGAACGGTGTGTTTCTGATCGTTGTGGATATGAGCGGAGCCGGCGGAGAGCGGACACCGCGAAATGCAGGCTATGATCTTGCCGTGTGGACAGGCATCTGCCAGGGGCTTTCCGTTTTTCCCGGGCTGTCCAGGTGCGGTCTTACCGTGGGGGCAGGGCTTCTCTGCGGATTCAGCCGCAAAATGGCACTGAAGTTTTCGCTTCTTGCCAGCATTCCTGCCGTCATCGGCGCGGTCATCGTTGAGATTCCCGCGGCTTCTGTATCTGCAGACCTGTCGGGAACTACAATGCTTCCTTTTATTGCAGGGGCAGCTGCAGCAGCGATCACCGGCCGCCTGGCGGTCCGGTGGCTTATAAAAGCAGCTTCCCAGATCCGTTTAAGATGGTTCGCTGTATATTCCTTTATCGCCGGGGGGATATATCTCTCGATGAAGTTATAAACCGGCGTCTTATTGACAGGAGGAGATTATTTGGCATCCAATACCAGCACACATAAAAAGTCTGCGAGACCGGCTTCAGGAACCGGGACCAGAACTGCGTCAAGAACTGCTGCAAGGACTACGGCCCCAGCAGCATCCAGGCACGCCCAGAAACAGGCCGGATCGGGCCTTGCAAAGGATATTCTGTTTCTGCTGATCCTTGCCGCCGCCGTGATCATGATGGTAAGTCTTCTTGGAATGGGAGGCCTGGCGGGCAATGCTGTCCGTACCTATCTGTTCGGCGGTTTTGGTTACGGCGCCTGGGTCACGCCTTTCCTTCTTCTGGCGGGAGGGCTTTTCGCACTCTCCAGGAAAAAGAAGCGGGTCATCTTTAAGAAAATTACGGCGGGGATCGTTTTCTTTGCCTTCCTCTGCGGCCTTCTGCAGCTTCTCACAGAAGGATATGTCCGCAGCAATTCTCTTATGGACTATTTTACGCTGAGCGCAGATTATCAGACGGGTGGCGGCCTTGTTGGCGGCGCCATCTGCTATTCTACCGCTTCAGCCTTCGGGATGGCAGGCGGCATCGTGATCATTTCTCTGGTTCTGCTCGTGTGCCTGATCGTGCTTACCCAGCGGTCCTTTTTTGATTTTCTGTTCGGCATCGCAGAAGGAATCGGCAATTCCATCCGTGTGAGGCGTGAGCGCTACGAGGAAGGCGCCCCGGAGAGAGAGCTGAAAAGGGAGCTTAGAGAACAGGAAAGAAGAAGAGCGCGCGAAGAGAAACGGGAACTGCGCATGCAGCGGATGGCAGAACGGATGGCTGAAGAGGAAGAAGAAGC
>CACZPF010000288.1 GCA_902782975.1 uncultured Lachnospiraceae bacterium | reverse complement strand
TCAGAAGCAGAAAAAAACAGAGAGAGAATATCGTTCTTTTATAGAAGACAATCTCCCTCTTCTGCAGGAAAACCTGTTATGGAAACTGCTCACCGAGGAAATTGATGAAAACGCTTTTCGAGATGATGCCGCACGGCTGCATCTTTTCCTCTCAGGACCATATTATTGCCTCTTATCTGTTGATACTACCGAAAGTTCCTTTTTTGAGATCTGTCAGAAGCTTACTTTCAGCTGCAGCAGTTACTCGCCTTTGACCATTGAAATGAAGGACGGCTCCGGTGATCTGATCGTCCTTCTCAATGTCGCTTCCGAAGCAGCTTATATGGATCTAAGAGAAAATCTGGAAAAGGATCATTACAGGTTCAACTGGATTTCAGGTCTTCTTCATAATCTTGAAGAGGTTTCAGGCGTCTTTCAAAAACAAAGGGCTTCTGTTTTCAAAGACAATGAAGAGCAGGAAAATCTATCATTTCATGATCTCTGTCATGTTCTTCAGGAAGCGATCCTCTATCATGACTCTGCAGAGGAGATCAGCCGGCTTTTCGGGCTTTTTTTGCAGGAAGCAGCGGACGTTCATAATTTTCAGGACGTTCTGGATCAGTACAGACAAATTGCAAAGATGGCTGCAATGGTTGCCGATGTTTCTTCCGATCTTCTTTCATCTGTAAACGATCTGTCTGATATAGAAGCTTCTTTTTCAGGTATGCTCACGGCTTTTCAGAACGATCTGAATCATCATAGTTCAGATGCTGTCAAAAAAGCACTTTACAACATCCGAAAGCACTTCAGGGAGGATTATTCTCTCAATCAGCTGTCAGCAGACCTCTTTATGTCGGTCTCCTACGTAAGCCGTATTATCAAAGAACGGACCGGACATGGTTTTAACTACTGGCTTAACTATTATAGAATTGAAGCGGCCAAGGATTATTTGAAAGATCCGTCCGTAAGTATTGAAGATGTTTCTTCAGCTGCAGGGTATAATTCATACCGGATCTTCTGTAAAAATTTCCGGCGATATGAAGGATGTACCGCATCTGAATACCGGAAGCAATAATCAGGTCTCTCCATTACAGGTCCCGCCAAAGAACTGCTCCAAAAAAGGTAACCGTACCAGGGCCGTTGTTATAATGGATTCCGGCAAGGCCTGCCAGTTCTCCGACCACAAGGCCATATCCTTCGATCGAATGGAACAGTTGTCCGGGGAACCGGCAGCTGCTGTCCGGATAACTGCATCTTGCACAGCGGATACAGCCTTCATTCGAAAGGATCCTGTAATCTGTGAGATAGGACTTTATACTTTCATCCAGCCTGTCCACTGCTCCCTTAAACATCAGCATCCCCATTTTCATCCCCTGGAAATCGAAGGAATCTTCCAGATCATATTTTCCACTGAAAAGAGCCATATGATCATAGGACAGGCATCTTTCCCGGCATTCCCCGACTGTTCCCACAGCCGGAGGACATGCCCATGTTCTGCCGTAACCGCCGCAGGCATTATCCTCACAGATCCTGCGGATATCTTCATGAAAAATGATATCTCCGATCTTTACTTCACCGCACTCAAAAAGCCCGCTGTCCAGCACAGTCTGTTTTATTGTATTTAACATCTGCATCCTCTTTCCTGTACCGTATTATTCTATTATAATTCCTTTAATCATTTATTCCTCTTTCCTTACCCGCTTTACGCGGGTAAGGATGGTAGATTTGAAACATACTTTCGAACTTACCTCTTCGCCAGCAATAAGGCCGGTCCTGTGTAAGGGCCGGCCTTATTGCTGATGATTTATAGTCAACGACAGAAAAGTAAAGAGAACTTTGTCGTTTACTATAAAATAACCGCATGCAGTGTCTTATCTGATCCTGATAAAGTACACATCGTTTACACCCAGTTCTGCCTTTACGGAAAGGATGCCGTCCTCATAAGTAAATGGCCAGGGCTCCTCGGTCACGGTGCTGCGGGCTTTAATATCTTCCACTTCTTTTTTATTCAAAGAAACAGGTTTTCCCATTTCTTCCCAGATCCTGAGCGGATTGCCATGCTCTTCATCTACGCGGCGGACTGTTACGGATTCCGGGGCTTTGTCCATTTCCAGTTTTACGATTGCCTCTTTCTTCGGAAGGTCAAGGTTTTTCATCTTCTGGCGGAACAGAAGGACATCTGTTCCGGCACTGCCTTTAAAAGCCGCTGCACCGATCTCGCCGGATGTCGCGTCCTCTCCAAGATCGATTCTTTCGTTTCCTGCATCGGCAAGCATTTTCATGGCATAGTAAACAGGTTTGGGAATACCGTTCTGGCTGATCATACC
>CACZPF010000287.1 GCA_902782975.1 uncultured Lachnospiraceae bacterium | reverse complement strand
CATAAAGAACATGTGCTTTCTTTGATAAGGCTCGGACTCCCGTCCGGTGCCACCCAGGCGATTTTTTCAATGGCTATGATCGTTGTACAGTCACTCACGAACAGTTTTGGTGAAACCTTTATTGCAGCCAATGTGATCGTCATGCGGATCGATGGATTTGTCATGCTGCCTGCTTTTTCATTCGGTACGGCAATGACCACTTACTCCGGCCAGAACATCGGCGCTCATCAGATGGATCGTGTTATAAAAGGAGCCCGCCAGGGTACCCTGGTTGCCATGACCGTCTCTGCTTTTCTCACGTCCCTGATCCTGCTGTTCGGCAAAACGATCATGTCACTTTTTACAAATACGGATGAACTGATAGATCTCAGCTACAGAATGATGCAGATACTCGCCGCCGGCTACATCGCATGTGAGATAACACAATGCCTGTCCGGCGTGATGCGCGGAGCCGGCGATACAATGACCCCCATGTGGATCTCTATATTTACCGCTGTGATTTTAAGACTTCCGCTGGCTTATGGCCTTGTATGGCTCACCAGGACCCCTGACTTTCCGCAGGGCAACTGCTCCATGATATTTGTTTCCCTTCTTATAAACTGGATCATAGGAGCCGTCATGACCCTCATACTCTACAAACTCGGAAGGTGGAAAAATAAAGCAGTCGTCTGACAGGGAGGAGACAGGGGACGGTTCTCTGTCTCCTGAAAAAAAGGAGACAGAGAACCGTCCCCTGTCTCCTCCCCGTCTCCGCCTTTATTTCTCCAACCGGATCATGTTCCAGGTGGCGGGTTTCAGGATGCTGCGCACACATCCGCCATCCTGAGATGTGCGGTCTACACTCTTTGGTGCGACGTTCTCAAGGTCTGCCGTATTGACAGCCTTCATATCGCCGCACTCCAGCACCACATGTTCCACAACACGATATCCCTCAAAGCTTCTCACATCTGCTTCAAGTTCCAGATCTTCATCAACATTCCGGTTTACAGCAAAAATCGTGATCTGCTCCTTCTCCTGATTCCATACTACAGTACTTTCAAGGTCTGTCACGTTCTCGTGGGCGGCCGTGTCATGGACCGGCGACTTTACCACGGGCTGCAGAACGGTGCCGCGTCCGTAACGGGATGTAAGAAGGAACGGATAGTAGATCGTCTGCTTCCAGGCACGTTTGCCGCCGCGCTCTGTCATGATCGGAGCAATGACATTGACGAGCTGGGCAAGACAGGCCATCCGGACACGGTCCGCATGCTTAAGAAGCGTGATCATCAGAAGGCCCACTACCAGGGCATCCTCATAATCATAGATATCCTCAAGAAGAGCCGGTGCCACCTGCCACGGGCGGTTCTTCATCTCATCATCATCCGCCTCATTGGAATGGAACCATACATTCCACTCATCGAAACTGAGGTTCAACGTCTTTTTGCTGCGCTTTTTGGCTTTGACAAAGTCACAGGTCGCAACGACGGAACGGATAAAGGTATCCATGTCATCCGATACGGCCAGGAAATCCGCCGTATCGTTTGCGGGATTCCCATAATAATTATGCATGGACACATAGTCTACATGCTCATAGGTATGTTCAAGCGTCGTCGCCTCCCACTGCGGGAAGGTCGGCATCTGAAGATTGGAGCTCCCGCAGGAAACCAGCTCGATATCGGGATCGATGATCTTCATGGCCCGGGCTGTTTCTTCTGCCAGACGGCCGTACTCTTCCATGGTCTTATGGCCAAGCTGCCAGGGACCGTCCATCTCATTGCCGAGGCACCACACTTTGATCTTGTGCGGATCCTTTACGCCGTGGCTGATACGCATGTCACTGTATTTGGTTCCGCCGGGATGGTTGCAGTACTCCAGCAGATTACAGGCATCCGCGATTCCGCGGGTCCCGAGGTTGATCGCCATCATGACTTCGGCGCCTGCTTTTTTAGCCCATTTTGCGAATTCATTAATGCCTACCTGATTCGTCTCCAGACTTCTCCATGCCAGTTCCAGCCTCTTCGGCCGCAGCTCCACAGGTCCTACCGAATCCTCCCAGACAAAGCTGGAAACAAAATTTCCGCCCGGATACCGGACGATCGGTACCTGAAGATCTTTTACAAGATCAATGACATCTTTTCGGAACCCGTCTTCGTCCGAAAGCGGATTCCCCGGCTGGTAAATACCGTCATAAACGGCTCTTCCAAGGTGCTCGATAAAAGAACCGAATATTCTTTCATCTACATCCGCCACCTGAAAGGCGCGGTCGATCGTCATGTTCGCTTTTTTCATACTTTTCTCCTTCCTGCCCCGCCCTTAGCGGGCCATCCAGATATATTTAAACGCAGTTTCAAATGGTTCTGTCTTCTCGCACTTCTTTTGTGGTGACCGATCATACAATATATGCTGCCAATCACTGCCTCTCCCGGTCCCGAATATCTGTCTATTCCTTTAACCCGGCTCACACCGGCTTCAGGCAGGATCGGCACAAATCTCTATCACATTGACAGAGTGGGGTTCCAGCTGCAGCTTCATTCCCCATCGGTATTCCCCGGCATTCCGCACTCTGATCTGTACCTCTTCCCGCCCGATATCGTTATAGGAATCTTTATCCGGTCCGTTAACCGTATAAATCCTTACCGTACCGGCAGCTTCCAGATCGATCCGGATCTCAGCAGCCTCATCCGGGTCCTTATTCACTGCTGCAACGGCATAACCTTCCTTGTCCGAAAATGCTGTCACAACAACGTCCAGAACAGAAGTCCTGCATTCTTCCCGGCCATGCTTCCTGTAAATCTTCCAGGGTTCATTTTCTGTCCAGCCATTCAGGACCACATCCCCAAGGTGATTGACATACAGGTCGAACACATGATAGGTACTTCGTTTTACGATTCCTTCCGGATAGGTATAAATGCAGCCTCTCGTATTGACGACCGGCGCAAAAGCCGCCATTCCCACAATATCGCAGTTCCGGTGGCACATGTTCAGGAAGCAGGCGGCAAACACCGCATCCGCCATGGTATAGCTGCTGTTAATGTCATTATCATCCCTCGGAATAAGGTACTCTTCTTTCGCCACACCCTGACGTATGGTGTGAACATTCGGATGATACCATCCCCTCAGGTTCCACTCGTCAAACGCGATCCGGATCCTGTTTTCCAGTCCCATGGCAGTCAGAAGCCCCCGGACCCGCCGGACAGAATCCTCGATCGTATTCGTATAGGTCATGCAGGTTTCATAATCCGCCAGCGCATTGGTCTGATGTATCGCATCCCAGTATCCGTGGATGGAGATCCAGTCCAGGAAGGAACCGCATTTTTTAAGAAGTGCCACGTTCCAGTCCAGATCGTCAAGAGCTGCCGCTGTAAGTTCGGCTGTCGGGTCTACATGCTTAAGCATTTTTGCCGCTTCTGTGACAAGACAGCTCCATTCCTCCGATGTTTTGGCTCCGATCTCCCAGGATCCGTAGTTCTCATTTCCAATACTCCAGTAACGAACCCTGTGCGGCTCCGTGTATCCGTTCCTGATTCTCATTCTGGCGTACTTTCCTTCTGTCTCCAGATTACAGTACTCCATCCAGTCGCTCATTTCCTCGGCAGTTCCGGTTCCTGCATTGGTACAGATATACGGTTCACATCCGATCTTCCTGCACATTTTGATATATTCATCCGTTCCGAACGTGTTCGGCTCCTCGACTCTCCAGGCTTTGTCGAAAACCGGTATTCGTTCCGTCCCCACACCGTCCATCCAGTGGTAAGACGAAACAAAACATCCCCCCGGCCAGCGAAGGACCGGCACTTTGATCTGCCGCATCGCTTCGATCACATCCGTCCGAAGCCCGTCCTCATCCGAAAGAGGACTGTCCGGATCATACACGCCCCCGTAGATCTGACGGTGAAAGTGTTCAATAAACTGTCCATAGAGCATCGGATCTCTTTTCCCGATGCTTCTGCCCTTATTTGCGTGAATAATCATAAAAGCCCTAGCCTTTCACGCCGCCCGCGGTCATACCTTCGATGAAGTACCGCTGGAACATGGCAAAGAGGATCAGAATCGGGATAATGGCAAAGCAGGATCCCGCAATCAGAATATCATAGTTATTGCCGTAGGGCGACAGAAGGCTCTGCAGGCCGACCGGCAGGGTGATCTTGGTAATGGAATTCGTCACGATCATGGGCCAGAGGAAGTTATTCCAGCTGGACATACCCTGATAAATACCCATGGCAGCAAAGGACGGCTTCATGAGAGGGATCATGATCCGGAAAAAGATCCCGTATTCTGTACATCCGTCCACTCTGGCTGCATCCAGGAAATCCTTCGGGATGCCCATCAGATACTGCCGGAAGAAGAATACCAGCATCGGCACGACCAGATAGGGAAGGATAATTCCCCACATATTGTTGATCAGGTGCATACGGTTGATCAGCCGGTAAAGCGGCAGAAGAATAACTTCTGTCGGAACCATCATGACCAGAAGTACGCAGCCGAAGATCAGTCCCTTGCCTTTAAAATCATACATGGCAAGTCCGTAACCGACACAGGAGCTGAGGAACAGAGCCAGGGCCACCTGCACGATAGTAACGATCAGACTGTTTTTATACCACGTAAAATAATTATTCGCTCCGCTGAACAGCAGCTTATATTCATTCAGACTTGCCGTGCTCCAGTCGATGCTGAAATTCAGTCCGTACCGCATAAGATCTGAGCCCGGCCGCAGGGAGGAGACCGCCAGCAGTGCCAGCGGCAGCAGAGTAATGATCGCAACGATGACGAAAAAGATAAAGAGAAATACAGACATTGTACGATTTTTCTGTTTCATCTGTTATCTCTCCTTTCTTGAAAAGGTCCCGTTAAGCGCCAGCTGCAAAACATTGACCACCAGAACGATAGCCAGGAAGGTGACACCGATAGCGCTTCCGATTCCCAGGTTATTCTGTTCAAATGCCATCCTGTACAGGAATCCTACCAGGGTCGTCGCCACATTATTCGGGGACTTATTTCCGTTAAAGAGCATATAAGACTCAGAGAACATCGCCATCCCGCCGAAAATGGAGATCGTGAGCACATAAACAATGGTCGGCTTCAGAAGAGGAACCGTAATATTCCAGAAGGCCTGCCATTTGGAAGCACCGTCGATCGAGGCCGATTCATACAGATCCTGGGGAATCTGCTGAAGTCCTGATAAGTAATACATCATATTGACGCCCGTCCACCGCCAGAGGCATACAAAGTACAGCACCAGCCATACCGTTGCCGGCGTTCTGAGCCAGATGATCGGATCCTTTCCAAATACGCCGATCACCTGGTTCATAAAAGAACCTTCCAGTTCCCCGAACATCATCCGGAAGACCACGCCTGCCACAACAACGGAGGTGAGCGCCGGAATAAACAAAATACTCCGGAAGGTAGCCTTTGCCTTCATAGGCTTGCTGTTGAGCATAGCTGCGAGAACAAGCGGAATGGGGATCATCAGCGCACAGGAAACAATGGTATAGAATATGCTGTTTTTAAGGCTTTTTATGAAGATCGAGTTTGTCAGAACCCGATAATTTTCAAGACCTACAAAAGTGGAATTTGCTCCTGCCACTTTCTGAAAACTCATGATGATCATTGAAACAATAGAATACGCAAAGAAAACGGCGAATGTAATCACAAAAGGAGCTACAAACACATACGGCGCCACCTTCTGAGAATACAAAAGCTTTTTGAAAAAACTTTTTTTCTTCATATACGCCTCCAAAAAACCGGGACGCCGCACGGAATAATAAACTGTCATGTCTGACGGACATATTCCCCGCAATGTCCCGGTTCTTACTTCATTTTACCACCCTCACATAGCGCTCGGGCAGCTGATTATCTTAATAATGTGCAGTCTTCTGATCAGTAGATGATGGAATCCTGTTCTTCCTGAAGAAGTTCCATAGCATCACGGTCTACTGACATTTCAAAAGCATTCGAATAAGTTGTGGAAACCAGTGTCTGATAGGTAGCTGCATATGCTCCGGAGATATCCGGTGCGGTCAGATCGGTTCCGTTCTTCTTAAGAATATCAAACGGATTAGTCTGGAAATAAGCAAGGAACTTGTTGTCCGGATCTTCGGTCAGAGAAGTATCCTCCCAAAGCTCGGTTCGGATCGGGTCAAAGCCCAGGTTCTTCCACTCATAAGTACAGCCTTCTGCGGAAAGCTTTGCAAATGCCAGGAAGTCTTTTGCAAGCTGCTCATTCTCTGTTCCCTTGATAACGGAAGTACCGGTGCCGCCCTGAAGAACTGCACGGACATCGCCTTCATTCCATACAGGCATTTCATAGATAGCGATCTTCCCCTTCAGATCTGCACAGTAGTCTGTATATCTTCCCATGTACCACAGAGGCATGGTCAGAGATGCAACACCGCCGTCATTGAGGTGGCCATACCACTCTTCTGCATGGAAGAATCCGCCAGGAGCGATCTCCATGGTGCCGTCGGCCAGTTTGCTGCGGATGTAATCGATCACATCAGCGTGCTCCTGGGTTGCAAGGCTCGGGTTGCCTTCTTCATCAACATACTGCGCTTTCTTCTGAAGCATCATAGCCTGCGGAAGGAAGAGGTCTGCCGTCTCAACAGCTGTCATTGGCTTGCCGGTCTTTTCGAGAACCGTCTTGCCTGCTTCAAAATAATCATCCCAGGT
>CACZPF010000286.1 GCA_902782975.1 uncultured Lachnospiraceae bacterium | reverse complement strand
GTCATGATCTTCGTGATACTGGCAGGATACATGGAAACATCCGGATTTTTAGCATACAGGACAGTCCCTGTCCTTAGATCCATCAGCACGGCGGATTTTGCCTCGATCGAGGGGCCCTGCGGCCATCCCGGAAGGGAATCCGTATCGACCGGTTCATAATAATATGCCAGATGTTCTTCTGCCGGCTCTTCCGTTTCAGCCAGTACCGGAAGCACCGGCGAACATGCCAGGCATACAGCCAGAAGAAAAGCGGACAGTCTGTTTTTCAGAAATTTATATTTCAGATTTCTATACCTCATATATATCCTTTCTGGTTTCTGATCCTGTGATTGAAAACATGGAAGATCATCATATGATAAAACCCTTCCTGAAGTGATGTTATGTTAAGCACCTGCTTATTATAACATCATTTTTCTTATAAGAAAAGGATAAATAATCGGGTCAAAAGAATAGACTTTTAAGAAGAGCACAAGTCTTTACACAGCAGCCCGGATTAGGTTAGTATAACTTATAGTCAACGACAAAAAGACTCGTCGCTGACTATCTTTCAAGGCTGCCGTTGTTGACTCAGTGAGTGCACCAGGCGTAAGAGATATAAGACTGACTTTCCAGATTTAACGCTGCTGACGCTCTGAATACACCACGCCGGAGAAAGGATGGACTATATGAAAATTTCGGATTTCTTCAAGCCAGTCGATATGACCGTCGGCAATCCTGTCAGACAGATCGTTGCCTTTACCATTCCCATGCTGCTCGGAAACATCGCCCAGCAGCTCTACAGCACTGTCGACAGTATCATCGTCGGACGGTTTGTCGGTGATAACGCACTGGCTGCCGTAGGAAGTGCCGGACCGATCGTCAATCTGATGCTGGTGCTTTTCATCGGTATTTCCGTGGGTGCCAGTATCATGGTCTCCCAGTACTTCGGTGCCCGGCAGCGGGAAAAGCTTTCCCGCGCCATCGGCTGCTGCGTCACGCTTACGACGATCGCGTCTTTGTTTATTATGATCGTCGGCCCGCTGATCGCCGGTCCTCTTCTGCGTCTTCTGAACACACCGGAGTCGATCATCAGCTGGAGCCGTACTTATCTGACGATCCTGTTTCTCGGCATCATAGGCGGAGGCTATTATAATATCCTGGGCGGCGTCCTCCGGGGTCTCGGAGATTCCATATCCGCCCTGATCTATCTGCTGATCGCCACTGTACTGAATATCATTCTGGACTATATTTTTGTCGCCTGGTTCTCCATGGGCGTTCCCGGCGTTGCGCTCGCTACCATCCTGGCCCAGTTTGTGTCCGCTCTTCTGACGATCAGAAAGCTGATGCAGATGACCAATATCTTTGACTTCAGAAAAGAATACCTGCTGCCGGAAAAAGAATACTCGCGCTCCCTTATAAAACTCGGACTGCCTTCCGGCGTTACCCAGGCGATCTTTTCCATGTCTATTATTGTCGTGCAGTCCCTCACCAACAGCTTTGGCGAGGCCTTTATCGCAGCGAACGTAATCGTCATGCGTATTGACGGATTCGTCATGCTGCCGGCCTTCTCCTTCGGAACTGCCATGACCACCTACGCCGGACAGAATATCGGCGCACGGCAGATGGACCGCGTAACCAAAGGCGCACGGCAGGGAACTCTGGTGGCGATGGCTACCTCTGCTGTCCTCACCGGGCTGATCCTTCTGTTCGGCAAGCATCTTATGGGCCTGTTTACCAATACCGATGATCTGATCGACCTCAGCTACCGGATGATGCAGATTCTGGCAGCAGGCTACATTGCCTGTGAAGTCACCCAGTGTCTATCCGGCATTATGCGCGGAGCAGGAGATACCGTGACGCCCATGTGGATCTCCATCGTCACCTCCGTTATCCTGCGTATCCCGCTGGCTTACGGCCTTGTATGGCTTACAAAATCAGCTGAACGTCCGCAGGGTAATCCTGCCATGATCTTTGTCTCCCTGCTCATCAACTGGGTACTGGGCGCTGTGATCACGCTTGTCATCTATCGTATGGGCAGGTGGAAAGGCAAAGCCGTCGTATAAACTCAATCTTCGAAACCTTTTCGATTCACGGCAGGACGTTTTCATAAAACCCTTTTTTAAATCAGCAGCAGAATACATATTTTTCCAGCCGTGCAAAGGCTTCTTTTACGTATTTTACCGGCAGGGCCAGATTCATTCGGATAGAGCTTTCCCCGTGGAAAGGTCTTCCGTCCTGCCAGGCAACACCCACATCCCATCCGGCCTTCAGAAGGTCATCTAATGCTATCCCTTTCTTTTTCAGGTACCCGCTGCAGTCCAGGAACAGCATATAGGTTCCTTCCGGTTTCTGAAGAGATACCCCTTCAAAATTCTCTTTGATAAAGTCAAAGGCATAGTTGATGTTCTCACTTAAAACTTCTCTTAATCCCATCAGCCATTCCTGTCCTGTCTCGCTGTAGGCTCCAATCAACGCATGCTGGCTCAGGACATTCATGGAATTATAATGTGTCATGCTGCTCTGGCGGTGCATCCTGTCCCGGAGATAAGGATTATAAATAATATGATAAGACCCGATCATCCCTGCCAGGTTAAAGGTTTTGCTCGGTGCATAAAGAGCGATGGTCCTCTGCATGGCGTCATCGCTTACACTCTGTGTCGGGATATGTTCATGTCCGTTCAGCAGAAGATCACTCCAGATCTCGTCCGAAAAAACAATTACGTCATTTCTTCTGTACACATCCATAGCCTGTTCGATCTCTTCTTTTGTCCAGACTCTTCCGCAGGGATTATGCGGACTGCAGAAAACCGCAAAATGGATATGATTTTCCCGGATCTTCTTCTCCATATCTTCAAAATCCATCCGCCAGATGCCTTCTTCATCCTGAAAAAGAGAACTGAGGACCGGTGTTCTGCCTGTCGAAGAAAGTGTCCCCGAAAAGCCAACATATACCGGGGAGTGCAGCAGCACCGCTTCTCCCGGTGTTGTAAATGCCTGAAGCGCCGTCGAGAGGCCTCCCAGCACGCCATTTTCGTATCCGATCACTTCTCGTGTCAGTGCATCTGTCGTTACATGGTGGATCTCCTTCTGCCAGCGGATGATCGATTCGTAATAGGCATCTCTTGGCTCAAAATAGCCAAAGCATGGATGCTTTGCCCGCTCGATCACCGCTTCTGTAATCGACGGCGCCGTAAGAAAGTTCATATCCGCTACCCACATGGGGATCAGGTCAAACCCGTCCTTCGGTTTTCCGGGGCCGAAACCGCTCCCTCCGTCTTTATACGGCATATCTACAGCCAGCGCATCCTTCCCGCGGCGGTCAGGTTTTGTTTCGAAATCAAATTTCATCTTTTTTTCTCCTTACGTAAGATTATAACTTTCAGGAAAAATCCCAAAAACAGTCCACTTTCCTGTACAGTATAAATCCTGTCCTGACGCAATGTCAATTCCAATGCGGGTGATGGAACGCAGGGTTCTTTCCCGTGACTGTGCTGTACAGCTCCACGGGTTTTATGTGGATTTACCAGGCACCTTTATACCGGAGCGTTACAGAACTCGACAAGGTCCCTCTCTGCATACAGTCCCTGATACCTCTTCCTTCAAGATATGCTATCAGAAAACCGGCTATATAGCTATCCCCGGCCCCCATGGTATCTCCCAGTTCGTCACACGGTATGATGCCATATTCATAAAAATCTTTTCCGTCATGCGCAAGACTTCCCTTTACGCCCCGTGTTGCTACCACAACACGGGGACCTTTTTTAAAGAGCCGGGCAAGATGCTTCCTGAGCACATCCTCCGTCGATTCATCGTCCGAAAAGAAAAGAATATCCGTATCCGGGGCTGCTCGTTCTGCCGCAGGGGCATCCGGACGGTCTGCACAGTCAAAGGCAGTCATCACACCCATGGACCGGATCCTTCCAAGCACTTCCTCACAGTGCCCCCAGAGGCCTGTCACTGCCATCTTATGCTCTTTGATAAAAGCATAATCCTCTTCCCGGAGTGAAAAGGTACGCATGACCCCTTCCTCATAATCTCCCAGGATCCGGTCGCCGTCCTTAATCGTCACATGTGTAAGAGCCGTGCTGCCGGGGCAGACCTGCAGATGACTCACATCCACCCCTTTATCCGCGATCGCTGTTTTCATTTCCCGGCCAAATGAATCGGTTCCCACCGCGCCAAGATAAGAAGCCCGGGCGCCCATCCGGCTTAAGTATACAGCCACATTGACAGGATTACCTCCATAGAATGCTTCCTTTGTTTCGTCATAATAATCTACACAATTATCCCCCATACAGGCAATTCTGATCATCTTATCGCTCCTCTGATATGCCGAATTCATTTCCTGATCATGTTTCTTTAATAATCCACTTTTCTGTAATACCGGCGGATCTCCATGTCGTGTCCTGTTTTCTGCTCCAGGTTCAGGTCGATCCGGTTGGTGACGGCATGCACGATCAGATGGGAAATATATCCTCTGTAAGAATCGCTGATACCAGGCATCTCATAATCCCGGGAATCGATGACTGTATAATTGCGATTCACTTTCTGAAGGAACCGGATGACCCGCTCGGTCAGCGGCCTCTGACTGTCTTCTCCCTGCAGGACAACGACCGGCGTATCCTCATTGATGATCTCCAGCATACCATGGAAGAATTCCGCCGCATGGATGGATTTTGTGCGCATCCAGTGCATCTCTTCCCAGTAGCACATGGCATAGGAATAAGTCGCACCGTACAGGGCACCTGCTCCCACAAAATATGTCAGAGTGTCATCCTTATGTTTTTCTGTAAAGGCTTCTGCAAAAAAGTCCGCCTTCTTTTCGACGGCCGCAAGGTCTTCTGCAAGATGCGCATCCATCTGGGCATAAAAACAATCATATTCCGGAAATACACCTTCACGATACATCAGACGGTCCGCCGCCATAAAAAACTTCAGCTGTTCATTTTTCGGACAGGATATACAGTGATCCACCATGGACGCAAGAGGTGCGTCTGCCTTGTCTATAAATCCCAGTATTTCTGCACCGGCTTCTCGTGCCTTTTTTACCGCTTCCACCATCTCCGCCGTAGTTCCCGTAACGGATGAAATCACAGCAAACGTCCCTTCTCCGATCCGGCGGTTCCGGGTCGTCAGGTATTCTGCCGCATTCTCCACAAAGATCTCCAGTAAGCTCTTTTCCCGCATATGAACGGCTGCCTGCATGCAGCTTGCCCAGGTACCTCCGATTCCAAGCCAGAGTATGTTCCGGATTCCTTTTTCCCAGACTTTGTCAACGACAGCCTCGATCTGATTTCTTAACGAAAGACCGGACCTGTAAAGGCCGGTCAGTTCCTGCTCATCATATTTATACATAATCTCTCCATTTCAAAAGATCCTGCCTGCACAGACATGCAGGCAGGATCGAATTCTTCAAGGCCAATGCGATCTGATCAGCCATCCTTCAGCATCTGTTCGTAACACCTCAATGCCGGAACGATCAGATCAGCCAACTTTCAGCATCTGATAGTATTTGTCATAGACCGGAGCTGCGTCACCTACATCCTCCTGGAAAAAGATATTGGTCTTGTAGTCAAAATC
>CACZPF010000285.1 GCA_902782975.1 uncultured Lachnospiraceae bacterium | reverse complement strand
GAATGGCCGACCATCTACGGCTACGGTTTCCGCGATAATACGACCGTGACAAAAGTGGTTATCCCCGAGGGCACGGTGATCATCCAGGACAGCGCATTCAAAGGCGCGGTCAACCTTGTGGATATCACATTCCCCGAATCACTCAAAATACTCAGGAATCATGCCCTTGAGCAGTGCGGCAAAAATGCTGATTATACGCATTACTACGTACTGCCCGATGACATGACAGAGATTGCCACGAATACGGCAGCCGGCTGGGGAGCTTTTACCGATATCAACAAGGGCGTGATCGTCTGCTCTGCAGACTCCGAAACCGCCCGCCTGGTTTCCAATGTGTACACAAATCATTACAACGGTTCCTACTTCTTTGCTCTCAAAGACCATCAGGAGGATGGCCTGATCTATCGTTATGAGCGGTACAATACCGATGTGCAGGATGTGTATGATTACAGGCTGTCGCTGTGGCGGTATGACGGATCGGCCAACGAGGTTACTATCCCTGCCGACTGCGGCCTCTACCGCATCGAAAATAATGTCTTTAAGGACAGAAGCACTCTCCAGAAGGTGGTCATCCCTTCCGGCGTAGTGGAAATCGGGTCCAGCGCATTCGACGGCTGTACCTTACTGCACAACGGGGCGGATGAGAATGTGATCGTTATCCCCAATACCGTGAAACGGGCAGGCAATCTGGCCTTTAAGGATCTGGGGGCAGGTTACGCAGCAGAACGCTTCTATCTGGTTCTGCCATCCAGCCTGACCGAGTTTGACATTAATATATTCACCGGCTGCAACGCGGTTCTGGTCGCTCCGCAGGGCTCTGCTGTGGCAAGCGCTCTATTCAACAACTGGTATTACTATTACAACACGCTGGCGGATGCTATGGCGCAGACCAATGTTCAGTATCAGCACTATTACGTGGATGGTAAAGAAGCTTACCATGAACGTTACGGAAGGCGATAAGCCTGAACATTCTATGCTGCCGGCTAACAGCAATTTTTCCGTCACTTCACTCAAAGAAGAGGCTGTGAAGCCCGGGGCTTTTGCCCCCGGGTTTCACAGCCTCTTTCTTTTGCATCTTTATGATTCCTGCAATAAACTTTTTGAATAGTCTTACATCAGTAGATCGTAAATCCTCCGTCCACGACCAGGTCTTCCCCGGTGATCATGTTGGATTCATCGCTGGATAAAAACAGGACAGCCGCAGCGATCTCATCTGTCTCTGCAAAACGGTGGGCGGGGATCCGATCGATCATATCTGTCTTGACCTTTCCCTGCCAGGCCTTTTCTCCCATATAGGTGTTTACAACGGTCGGCGCAACACCGTTTACATTGATGCCATACTCTGCCCACTCAAGAGCGCAGACTTTTATCATCCCCACAAGAGCTGCCTTACTCATGGTATAGCCCACATGCTTATTGATGGCTATAAAGTCCGCCTGCGACGTGACACAGACGATCTTTCCGCCTTTGCCCTGCCGGATCATCTGATTTGCACAGGCCTGCGCAACTCTGAATACACCAACCGCATTCACCGCAATATGCTTCTCAATATTGGCGATGTCGATATCGGCCGCCCTGTACAGATCAACAACCCCCGGCATGGCCGCCAGGATATTGATCTCGCCGAAAGTGCGGACGGTTTCATCAACAAGCGCGTCTACACTTTCCTGGCATGTCACATCTGTCTTTATGCCAATAGCCTGTACCCCATATTCCTCTGCGATGGCATCTGCGACTTCCCCGCAGGTATCCTTGCAGTCCGCTATCACGATCTTTGCACCTTTATGTGCATACATCCGGGCTGTAGCCTCTCCGATCCCTCCGGCTCCTCCCACAACAATGGCGGTCCTGCCCGAAAGATCCATATCCCCTGTTACTTTCTTATAACCGATCATGCGCGATCTCCTCCTCCCAAAACAAAGTTTTGTACTCTAACTTAATGGTCACCGGATGACTGTTTTTCAGCCACGTCTGCAAAAAGCGCATCTGTGGGCAAAATATGTCTCCTGATAAAATACATTTAGATTCAGAAGCAGGTAAATGCCCCGTCGACGATAAAGTCAGCGCCTGTCGTAAATGTGCTTGTATCACCCGCAAGATATACGCAGATAGACTGCAGCTCTTCCGGTTTTCCAAGGCGTCCCAGCGGAGCCATCTCGTTCCACTTACTGATCAGAGGCTTCAGTGAATCCGAATTTAAAGTCAGCTCTGTGCCGATATAACCCGGGCTGATCGAATTCACCCTGACATTTCTTCTGGCCCATTCTATGGCAAGCGATTTTGTCAGCTGGATCACGCCCGCCTTGGACGCATTGTAGGCACACTGAGGCTGCGGCACATTCACAATATGTCCGGACATCGAAGCAGTATTGATGATAGAACCGCCGCCGTGGGCAAGCATGTACTTTCCGGCTGCAATATCCGTTAGAAAGATACCGTTCAGATTAATATTGATCACCTTGTACCATTGTTCAAATGTCATCTCTTCGGCCGGGGCGTTAATGCATATCCCCGCGTTATTGTGGCAGAAATCGAGGCCTCCCAGTTCCGAAACGACCACAGCTGTCATCCGGTCCACCTGCTCCGGAACCGTGCAGTCACATTCAACCGCTATCACCTTTCTTCCCGTACCTGCCGATATTTCTTCTGCTGTCTTTTTCGCTTCGCAGATATCGATATCAACGATCGCGACATCCGCCCCTGCCTCTGCAAAAGCCGCAGCCGTACTCTTTCCGATCCCGCGGGCGCCTCCCGTAACAAAACCTTTTTTTCCATCAAGCCGCATCTTTTCAATGATTCCCATAATTTCCGCCTTTCATAGATCCTGGTAAGCCGCTATTATTATCTTAGCACAGACAGTACCGGAGAACAACAGAGGATCCATAAAAAAGTCTATTTTACAATGGTACTGCCGGCCTCGCCCGGCATGCTGTGTTTTAGGAACGCAAAAAAGGGGGGGCCTCTTGTGCTGATCGAGCAGCAGAAAGGGGCCCTCCCTTTTTTACAGGTTCCGGTTTACTTTGCAGGCTCCGGTTTATTTCAGCCTACCGCGTTATAATTGATCAGGCACCCCTTCAGGATGATCTGGCGTTCTTCGTCCGTCAGGTCGCCAAGGGTCACGGCAAACTCCCGCATTCCCTCATCGGTTACCACAAACCCGCGGATGGAAGCGGCTTTATCTTCGACCGCTTTACGGATCGCCGGGAAGAAAAGATAATCTCCGTTTTTAAACGGCAGGTCACCCTCCTCGATCACAAAGGGAAGCATGCCCCAGTTGATCAGGTTCGAGCGATAGCGCTTTGTCGCATATTCATTGGCAATATTTGCCCAGCCGCCCAGCACCTTCTGGCAGGAAGCCGCCTGTTCCCTGGCGGAACCGTCGCCCGGCTTTACGGCAAAGATCGTGCTCCCGATCCCCAGTTTTCCTTCGGCTTCCGGATAGAAGGTATAAATATTCTCCAGAACAGCCTTAACTTCCGGCACGGCCTCTGCAGGATCTGCTCCGGCTTCGACCGCCAGTTCGGCCTTATGGATCTCTTTGGCTCTTCCCACATAAGCCGGATCCTTTCTCGAAAGGGCAAACTCTGCCAGTCCCAGCGGATTCGACCGGTAGGAGGATGTCTCTCCTGACGGAATCAGTTCATCCGTCGTAGTCACCGGATCATGGATCTCGGATACCACCTTAAGCAGCAGATTCTCCGAAAGCGCCGGCATCTTCGGCCAGTCCTTGATATTGGGACCGAACTGGATCTCTACAGACGGATCCGCAATGCCTTTGCTGTCAAATACACGGTTCTCGTAAATGGTCCTGTCGAAGAAGTATTTCTTCTTTGTAAAGGTCCCTTCGAACTCTTCTGCCGAGGTAAGATATCCTTTATTGGCAGCGGTTGCGGCGATAGATCTGGCATCCATAAGGGCGACCGACGCGATCTGTCCGTTCTGCACTTTGGAACCTTCTCTGTTGGGGAAGTTCCTGGTTACATGGCGGATGCTGAAAGCGTTGTTGGCCGGTGTATCGCCGGCGCCAAAGCACGGCCCGCAGAAAGCAGTCTTTACAACAGCTCCTGCTGCCAGAAGATCCGCCATCACACCGTTTTTGGCCAGTTCCATATAGATCGGCGTACTTGCGGGATATACGCTTAAGGTAAATGCGTCCGCACCGATACTGCCGCCCCTTAAAATGTCTGCTGCCGCGCAGATGTTCTCAAACCCGCCGCCGGCACAGCCGCCGATGATTCCCTGATCTACATAGAATTTACCGTCGACGATCTTGCTCTGAAGACTGTAGGGCACTTTACCGCCAAGACTCACGGCCGCACGCTTTTCGACATCCGCCAGGATATCGGAAAGATTGGCCTTGACCTCATCGATGGTATATACATTGCTCGGGTGGAAGGGCATGGCGATCATGGGCTGAATTTCCGAAAGATCTACTTCCACACAGCCGTCATAATAGGCCATGCTGCCCGGCTTCAGTTCCTTATATTCTTCCTTCCTGCCGTGGATCTCGTAGAATTCTTCGATCTTCTCGTCTGTTTCCCAGATCGAGGAGAGACAGGTCGTCTCCGTGGTCATGACATCGATGCCGATCCGGTAATCTGCGGAAAGCTTTGCGACACCCGGTCCCACAAATTCCATTACCTT
>CACZPF010000284.1 GCA_902782975.1 uncultured Lachnospiraceae bacterium | reverse complement strand
GGTGTTTGCTGTACGCCAGTCAGATTCCTGTCCGATCTGTGAAAATGCAACCGTAATGTCGTCGGCCATTACCGGAGCCGCCATTGTCATGCACATAGCTGCGGTCAGAACAAATGCTGTAAGTTTTCTCATACTGTTACCTCCTCCATAAGAAAAAAATTCACAATGCACTTACGTGCCAACAAGTAAAGAGTATAGCAAATATACGAAAACATCAATGGATTCTCATTTTGATTTGGTTGATTTTGAGTCTGTAAGGATACGGAATACAGGATTTTGGTTAAAAAATATCCTTTTCCGGTTGATTTTCGTTTTGCCCGGTATAAAAAGAACTATTCACACTATTGTTCCGGTTTATTTGCCGTCCGGTACTCGCTTGGCGTCATACCGGTATTCTTCTTAAATATATAGCTGAAGTAATGGCGGTCGTTGTAACCGACGGCAAAGCAGATCTGAGAAGAGCGCATGTCCGTGGCCCGCAGCAGTTCTTTTGCCTTGGCGATCCTGAGACCGATCAGATAATTGGTAAAGGACATGCCCGTCTCCTGTGAAAAGACCGTCGAAAACCTGCTGTTCGACATTCCCGCCGCTTTCGCGGCATCCTGCAGCATCAGGTTTGGATTGGTATAGTTGTGGGCCAGATACTGCTGCGCGCGGATGATGGCCATGTTGCTGTAGGCCTGGGTGGTACTGTCCCTGAATACCAGAGCCTGCTGAAGAAGGGATGTCACCGCGCCAAGTACGGCATTCCAGGGGCCAGGACTGATGACCGTCTCATAATCCTGATGATTCAGGACCTTATCCACATCGCCGCCGGCTTCCCGGACGATACGCATGGCAGTCATAAGCCCTTCCATACGGATATATTCTCTTGTAGCTTCCATCTGAACCTCCGACTCCTGCAGAGAATAGCAATATTCCTGGAACAGAGCGGGAAATTCCTCCGTAGCCGCATAGCGGAGCTGTTCATACAGAGGCTGGATCTCCAGATTCTGGAGGGTGGAAGGCGCGTCATCGATCTCCTGCACGCCGATGATCTGCATGCGGGAATTCTCCGGCCGTTTTTTTGCCAGATGCCGGATATGTCTGGCCGATTTCATGGATTCGTAGATGTTTGCCAGATCTGAACACATCTCACCGATGGTGATGAGGATATCCTCCGCCCCGTTCTGCTCCAGTGTATACAGAGCCGCTGAGGCAAAAGCGTAGGCTCTTTCTTCCACATCCTCACGGCTGTTCCCCATGACAAGCGCCAGAACCCCACTGTGGGATGTGCACAGCAGGATCATCCCGCCGCTTCCGTCCGTCACCTGCAGAAGAATCTGAAAACACTTTTCCGTATCGTCCCTGGGAAACTGGCATGTGATATCGGCAACCGTATAACACGCCGCCGCCATATTGATTCCCAGGTTCTGCATCTCATGCCTGGTCTTCTGAATTTCTTCCTCCCCGACCGGAGAAAGCATGATCGACTGCAGAAGCTTATCCTGTACAAACCGCATGCCCGACGCCATGCGGTTCTGAAGGCTGTTCCGGTTGGCGCTTAGCAGTGTCTCTTCACGGATCTTATCCCGGATCCGGTCCAGAACATTTCTCAGTTCATCCGCTGTGACCGGCTTTAACAGATACTCCTCGACCCCCACGGAAATCGCCTGCTTTGCATAGGCAAAATCGCTGTAGCCGGAGAGAATGATGATATGGATCCAGGGCATGCTCCTTTTAATGGCATGGCTGAGGGCAAGTCCGTCCATAAAGGGCATCCGGATATCCGTGATCACCACATCCGGCTTTTCTTCATAGATCATCGGCAGAGCGATCTCTCCGTCCGGCGCCTCCCCCGCCAGGAAATATTCTCCAGACTCCCAGAGCGACGAATTGCGAATTCCTTCTCTCGTCGCAATTTCATCATCCACCAGAAAAACTTTCATCACATCTGCTCCTCCCCATGATACTCAGGTACACTGAAACGAACCCTGGTCCCGTTCGGATTGCTTTCTATCTCCAGGCCCTTTTCCAGCCCATAATAAAGACAGATCCTCTGCTCCACATTATAAAGCCCGAACCCGCCCTGCGCTTCCGGCTCGCCCGGTTCTCTGTGCCTGACCTTTCCGGTCTTCATGGCTTCCAGGACCTCCCTGAGATGCGCCGGTTCCATGCCCATCCCTGTATCCTGTACTGTAAAACAGAGCATTCCATCCTGCAGTCTTCCCCGGACAAGAATCTTTCCGC
This sequence comes from uncultured Lachnospiraceae bacterium, assembly GCA_902782975.1. Classification (GTDB taxonomy): domain Bacteria; phylum Bacillota; class Clostridia; order Lachnospirales; family Lachnospiraceae; genus Blautia_A. The sequence goes on along the minus strand of CACZPF010000284.1, from coordinate 6,993 downwards.
CCCCTCTTCTGAATTTGATGCCGTGGTAGAGGGCATTTTCCACCAGAGGCTGAAGAAGAAGCTTTAACATCATGCATTTTTCCATCTCGGGAGCGATATCGATCTCATAATTCAGAATGTCCCTGTAACGGACCTTCTGAATGGAAAGATATCCCTTCAGATGGCGGATCTCCTGTGCCACCGAGACCCAGTCTTCGCCGGAGGAAAGGGAGATCCTGAAAAAATCACTTAAGGACTTCGTCAGAGAGACGACCTCTTCATCCTTCCCGGATTCCGCCGCCCAGACGATCGTGTCCAGTGTATTATACAGAAAATGGGGATTCACCTGGGCCTGCAGTGTCCGGAGCTCCGCCTTTTTCAGGTTTTCCTGCTCCTTCTGGTTCTGCCGGATCAGATTTCCCATCTGCTCAGCCATCACATTGATGTCCTCTGTCAGATCCGAGAGTTCGTCCATGAGTGCCGGGGATGCCCTGGCTTTCAGATTGCCGGACGAAAACTCTCTGGTAAACTGCTGCAGCCGGTCAATGGCCTCATGGATCGACCGTGCCAGCGAAAAACGTACCCGTCTTGTAAAAAAGAAAGAAAAAACAAGAAGCAGGGAACCCAGGATCAGTACCGTGACCGTCACCCTCTGCTGTATGATGATCCCCGAGTTTACCCTCAGGATCTCCTCATCGATAAAAGTATCCAGCATTTCACCGATCAGATTGGCAACAGAGCGGACTTCCTCCAGTGTCTCCTCACTCGCGGAAACAGGGATACTCTCATCCGCCATCTTTGTTTCGATCAGGGAAACATAGGAGGTCAGCGTATCCATGGTCCTTCTCGCAACCAGGATCTCTGTACTGCTGCTCCGGCGCATATAGGATTCCAGTTCCTCATTAACACTCCGGATCGTCTCATACACACCACAATTGGCAAATGTATTTCTGCCAGCTATCACAGACCAGGCCTGCTCCGGGATCTGCTCTTTTACGACCGGCTTCAGTTCCGTGATCCTGTTGATGGCATCGATCGCGCCCCGGATCGACAATGTATAGCCTCCCAGCATCAGAAGGCTCACCAGGGCAGGCACCAGAAGGATCACCTGAAGAAATCGCATGGTGGATCCCAGAATATTATCAATGCTTTGGCGCTGTTCTCTTTTCATCAGTACCCCCTGGGTGGCAGTTCGCTCAGGTCATCGTATTCTGTAAAACAGGTTTCCTCCGGATAGGTATTCCTGGGATACTCTTCCCCGTCCGCCATCTTCTTCGCAAGCTCCATCACAGCCTCCCCGAGCATGGGGGAGCATTCTACAACACAGTTGATCCTGCCTTCTTTTAAAAGGTCGATCGCCGCCTGCTCTCCATCCACGGTGATGATCACAATATCCTCCCCGGGACGGATCCCTTTTTCTTCCATGACCTCTATGGCGCCGAGGGTCATGGCATCATTATGGGAATAAAGAACATCGATCTCATCCCCATATTTGCTGATCAGTTTCTCCATACATTTCCGCCCTTTGGAACGGAGAAAATCACCCGAAACCGTCTCCAGCGTGACAAACCGCTCATCGTTATCGATCAGATCATGAAAACCTCTGTACCGGCGCAGCATGGGGCTGGAACCGTCTGTCCCGGACAGCTCTACGATGTGAATGGTCTCCTGATCCATCTCCTCTGCCCTGGTTTTCAGAAATTTAGCCGCCCTGACTCCTTCCATATAATGATCAGGCCCGATATAGGCATCATAGAGGGCTGAATCCGCCACATTGATCACACGGTCCATCATGATCACCGGGATCCCGGCATCCTTTGCTTCCTGCAGCACATTCGCCCACCCATCCTCCACGATCGGAGCGAACACAATGACATCCACCTGGTAGGCGATAAAGGAACGGATGGCGTCGATCTGCTTTTCCTGCTTCTGCATCCCGTTCTTCATCATGAGTGAAAAGCCGTATTTTTCTGCCGCCTCCTCCATGCTCTTCGTATTCCCGAGACGCCAGGCACTCTCACTTCCAAGCTGAGAAAAACCGATAACCAGATTTCTGCCGGTCCGTACCTCCTCTTTTTCCGTCCCGCGCGTATCACATCCGGCGGACATCAGCAAAAAAAGGAGGATAAAAACGACTAGCAGAAAATATATCAGAATTTTTCCCCTTCTATTCATGGAAACCTTTTTTATGAAACCCTTATTCATGAAACTCTTATTCATGGAACCCTTATTCATGGAACCCTTATTCATGGAACTCTTATTCATGGAACTCCTCATCTATAACAGCGGTTTTACCGCTATAATATCTGGCTCACAGATACCTGTTGGTATCTAACTGGCTATTCATTGAACATCTGTTCATGGAAATCTGCTTTATTGAAACCCGGTTCATGGAACGGTTACTATTCACAGCCACCTCTCAAACATTCGGAAATCCCGCCGCCACAGGCAGCTCTATTGCCGCTGTCGCGGCTTATTTTCTCATGTCCGGGAGGTTTCTGCTTCCCAGGCTGGACGCAAATGCCGGAGAATTCATGCCATTCGATCTCAGCAGTAAATTTCGTGTATCCCTGCTGCACAGGAAACGCCTTCTCTTAAAAGGAAATTATAGCAAGGCAGCTGACCAGTGTCAATTTGGAATCAGAACGCCCCGGACGCAAGTGCAGATGCCTTTGCCCGGGGCGGTTCCTGTTTCCAGGTATCGTTTTATGTATTGTTTTAAGTGTCGTTTTAAGTATCGTTTTATGTATCGTTTTATGTACTGGTTATATACTGTTTTATGTACGAACAGGCAGTGTCAGCGTTTGTCTTTGTCGATAAACTCCAGTGTGATCACCGCCAGAAGCGAAAATACCAGAATAAAAAGTATCAGCCGTCCCCAGTATCCGATGATATTTTCTTTCGTACATTCATAATTCGGGTTATAGCTCGCCTCCGAAGCGCTCGATTCCAGATAAGCCTTCAGTGTCTCCTCTCCCACCGTATCAAGCACTTCGCCGACTGTGGTCTGCAGGAACATGATGCTTTCATCGATATGTTCCACAATATCAGGAGACTTTCTAAGATCATCGATGACCTTTTTCCAGTCGACCTCTTCTACATATTTCCCAAGATCCAGATTCTCCAGCATGTCCACCATCTGCCCCGGCGTCATACTTATCTCGATCTCCTTGCCGCGCATCTTCTGCAGCATATCCGTGATCGTGACAAAGGGACGGTTATTGATATCCGCCTGTGCTCCTATGACACACAGGCCGGGATTGGAGATGGTAAAGTTTGTAAGCGGCTCCGCCCACTTGGGAATACTCAGCATTCCCCCGGAAAAAACCAGCTGGAAGATCAGAATAAACGGCATAATGGTCATGGCCGTAGTTGCCGACCTGGCTATGGTGGAGACCCATAAAGAAAGCATATCCGATGCATAGGTGATCAGCATCATGGAGATTCCAAGATCCACGATCATCCACTCGGTAAACAGCCCTTCCTTCGGATACTGTACCCCCGTCATCCGGGTAACATACAGTGTAATGACTGTCTGCAGCGCACAGATCATTGCCTGATAGATCATATGCGAGGTAATGTACGAAGAAACGTGCATACCGGAGCGGTGCTCCCGCTTGATCACATCCCGCTCACGGCAGATCGCCTGAATGGAATTGAAACATCCGTTCCAGATACAGACACAGACGATGGCGAAAGAGCCCATCATCGTGCCTTCCATATTCAGAAACATTTTCCTGCGGATCACGAGTCCGACAAGTCCGGCGATCAGCGCCGACATGGGAAGCATTTTCCAGTCACTCTGATAGATAAACATCCGGAGCAGCTTTCCAAGATAGATCCACACCTGTCCGCCACGTCCCTGATGACGCACATTCATTTCCCTTACGGAAGTGTTCATGGATTTTTCTGCATTCATATCAGGCATGCTGCACCTCCCCGTACTTCATGACAAAATCATCCGCCAGCCCGTCGCCGCCTTCTTCTTTCCGGTTTACAGACTTGACGATCTTCTCCATACTGTCACGGCCGAAGAATTTCTTTGCATCCTCGATGCTGCCGTACCAGGCAAGACGGCCGGTGCGGGCACTGTCCTTGGCAAGAACGATCACATCGTCAAACAGGTCGATGACACGGTCCGGTGTATGGGTGATCACGATGACGATCTTTCCCGTATCAGCAATGCGCCGAAGCTGTGTAAAGAGTTCCCTCGCCATTACACCATCAAGTCCTGAGTCCGGCTCGTCCAGAATGAACAGAGAAGGATTGCTGAGGAACTCAATAGAAATCGAAAGCCTTTTCTTCTGACCGCCGGAGAGTTTTTCCACCAGATTGTTTTTGACCGGTGTCAGGCCGAAGATCTCCATCACCTCATCTACTCTTTTCCGCCTCGTAGCTGCCGGCACTCCCTTGGGAAGACGCAGCTTTGCAGCGTCCAGCAGGGTGGAAAGAACCGTATCCTTACCGCGCATCATCTCCTGCTGGGGAACAAACCCTACCTCATACTGCATTTTTTTATAATCGGAATACATGTTCCGGCCATTCAGCAGAACTTCCGCCTTTGCTTTTTCGTATCCGTTTACCGCATTGAGAAAAGTGGTCTTTCCGGCGCCGGATCCGCCCAGAAGCAGCACCATATGGCCGCTGGGGATAGAAAGGTGGATATCACGAAGAAGTGTCTTCTTCTGGAAAAATTCCCTCACAGAACGCTCTGTCAGGTTCACTGTCAGGCCCTCATCAAGAACTGTGGCACTGCCCTGAAAAGCCATCTTTTCCAGCTCTGCCTTCATATCCTCAACTTTCCAGGCAGGCTGATAGCGTTTGTTGAATCCCCAGATCAGCGCAGGAATAAAAGTGATATAAGGCGCCAGCCACAGCCACAGCCACCGTTTCCGCACGCCATATACCTGGGGAAGCCCGGTAATAATACGGATATAATAGATCAGCTGTACAATAGCAAGTGTTCCCAGGAGCACGTCAAACATAATAGCTGCCGAGTCGTTCCCTATCCACCTGCGAAGAATCGTATATGGTACTATACCGACGACCAGCCAGATTTTCTGCAGAAAAACAAGTACGCTGTACACGCGCCCCTCCGGTTCACGCCCTGCACAGCGTGAAAGCTGATAGTCGCTGGCACAGGGTATAAGCGCCCACCAGCCTTTTATTCCGGACTTCTGGAACATCTTCCATAATCCGGCCATATACAGAGATTGAAAAATAATACCTGTCAGGCTTTCTGTTCCCCAGAAAAGCAGCTTAATGAAAGCAATAATATCAAATGTTCCAGTCAGATACCAATCCTTCAAGTCGCACCTCCGTTCCTTCACTGAATCTTTGTTATATGCTGCACCTTTATCGTCAGCATCCGGATGATCCGCTGGTTGTTCCGGTTACTTCATGAAAAATCCTTATTCCTGTTCGTCAAAGATACCTGCGGATGGTCAGCATGTTCTTTGCGGCCTGATATTCATAATGTACCTCGTCCATCAGCTTTCTGACCAGGTGGATCCCCAGTCCGCCGATCTGACGCTGTTCAGGTTTTAAGGTCGTATCCGGTGCCGGACGGCTGGTTGGATCAAAGGGGATCCCGCTGTCTGAGAACAAAAGTTCAACCATTCGCGTCTCCCTGTCGAAAGAAAAGACCATTTCGACATCCCCTTTCCTGCCGTCATACGCGTAGTGGGCAATGTTGACAAAGACCTCCTCTGTCACCAGCGTGAGGTTGAACACCTCATCCATCGGACATTCGATCTGTTCCAGCTCCCGTTCGAGAAACTCCGTGACTTCGTCCAGGCGGTCCGTATCCGCAGGCACGGTAAGTACTGACCGGTACAGGCCGTCTTCCTCACCCTCGCCATTATATCTCACACAGAGCATGGTAATATCATCGAACTGAGTGGCTTCCTTCACAAAAGCGTTTATGGCCGCATGCATATGATGTATCGTCTCTTCGGGGCCGCTTTCCGGGAACTGATTCAGAGCGTCTATCATACGCTCCTCACCAAAGAGCTCCAGCGCAGCATCTGTCGCTTCCGTCACACCGTCGGTATACTGGAACAGCATATCTCCCGGAGAAAGGATCATATCATATTCATGATACCGCAGGCCGTCCCGGATACCGATGGCCGGATCATGTTTCTCTTTGCGCAGCTCATATTGTCCGCCGCGCCGCTTCAGGGCAGGATACTCATGTCCTGCACTGGCCGCAGTAAGTCGGCCGGTTTTTACATCAAGGATGCCAAGCCATACAGTACAGAACATCATCGACTTGTTGTTCTGGCACAGCTGGTGATTTACATAGGTCAGGATCTCTTTCGGAGAACCGCCCGATGCGGCATGGTTGTGCAGGAGTGTCATACAGATCACCATAAACAATGCCGCCGGCACGCCCTTGCCTGAAACATCCGCAGCTGTCAGTGCCAGATGATCGTGGTCGATAAAGTAATAATCGTAGAAGTCTCCCCCCACTTCTTTCGCGGGCTGCATGCTGGCAAATATTTCGATTTCCTTCCGGTCCGGAAAGGGCGGAAAGATGGTCGGGAGCATATCTCTCTGAATGTTGGAAGCAACATTGAGCTCGGTGCCGATACGTTCCTTTTCTGCCGTTACTTTTTCGAGCTTCCCGGTATAGGTGTCGATCGCATCTGCCATATTGACACAGGTCCGGGTAAGACTGCTTACCTCACCGAAACCGTAACGGTACGGCAGGCATTCCTGTTTGAGCGCCTCTGGGTCAAGGCCTCCTTCTTCCCGGGATGTGTAGGTTTCCAGAGCGTCAGTCAGATGCAGGATCGGCCGGGTGACTTTCCGCTCAATGCTGCGCATGAACAGTATCTCTATGATCAGGAGTATGTTCTGAAGCACTGCCAGCACGATCATATACCAATTCCAGAAAACGCCATAGCGGGCAAAAATATCAATATCGACGTCCGCGACATCCGTACTGTTGTCTTTCAGTATTTCCATCACGTGCCTGTATTCATGAAAAAGGTCGGGGTTCATCTTCAGGGC
>CACZPF010000283.1 GCA_902782975.1 uncultured Lachnospiraceae bacterium | reverse complement strand
TATCGATAAAGCCCGCTCTCACGGCCTTTCTGCTGAGGAAGCTTTGGATGCCCTCCATCGTCAGATGAAACAGTTCAGTCCAGGTATCGCACTCTACGGTCTGCGAAAGATCGAAGCCATGTGGCAGAGAGAAGAAGGAGATTCAGACGGCCAGGCTGAAACAATGCGTACGCTCGAAGGAGAACTTTGCGACGCCATCGAAAACCGCGATAAATATGGAAACACGGCGGACGAGGTTCTCTGGCTGTTAGACAGGGCACATGTCGATGGATTCGATATTTCATCGTATGAAGATATATTTAAGGAATGTGCGCTCCGGATGGCTTCCTGGGACGGCGGAGTGACCGGACATCTGTTTATGTATCCGGAAAATGCAGAAAGCGCCGGATATCTGAACCAGCGGCTGTTGTGTGCCTTCGAGGATGGAACAGTTTCTCTTTATGGATATACACCGGTTTCTGATAGTGGTCAGGACAGCGGTCTGGTCAGGTTTGTACGCCTTTGGAATGTAGCGACAGGTATTGCAGCGCCTTCCATTCAGGCAGTAGAAAATACCATCCTTCTTCTTTCCGGAGATCAGACACAGATGCAGGCATTTGCGTCTCCCCTTCCGGCGGACCAGGCACAGGTGCTTACGGCACTTTGTAAGGAATCGGATATGGTCCGGGCTAAAGTGGACGGATCGAAATTTGTCTTCGGGAAAGCACTGGAAGGCTCCATCGATCGAAGCACCCAGTACGAATATGATCTGACAGACCCGGCATCGCCTCCATATGCTACTTCCATTTACTGGGGAAGCGATCATTATTCCTGGCCCCTGACCCCGGAAGATGCGGTGCAGCGTTATTTTGAGGCGGCCGGTTATCAGATCGATGAGGAGAGAAATCTTCTGACAGCCTCCGAAAATATCAGCAGCCGTGGATTTGCAGGATATGACCTGGCTGTGTTTGACGGAATCGATATGCCCGGGATGCCGTATGCTGTTTCCGTGTCGGCTTTCGACATTCAGAAGGACTGTGCGCTGGTCGAGGTTTCCTGGCCGGGGGATAAGGGGGAGGAAAGACTATATGCCGCCCTGCTTCTGGAAGATGATAACTGGAAGGTGGCAGGCTTTTCGACGGAATTTGCACCGGAGATGGGCAGCGTGGAACAGCAGTATGCTGTCCAGGTTCTGACTCTGAATGATACAGAAAAAGGGCAGGCTTTCAATAAGAACGCCAAAGCTGGATACCGGATCCTTCTCCCGAAATCTGCCCGGATCGAGCTTAGATGGAAGGCAGGAGAAAAAGCGTCTTCTTCTGCAACCTTCCGTATTCAGCTTTACGACAGCCGGAATATGACAGATCCTGTCGTTTCCTACGATCTGCCGCTTTCGGACAAGGTGCAGCTGACGCCGTCCATGTTCCTGAATGCGGGTGTTTATTATGTACAGGTGGAGGCTCTCCGGAAGAATGAAAGCCCCTATGAGCTTACCGTAAATGCCCAGTATTCAGAATATATGGAGACAGAATCCAACGACACCGCTGATCATGCGAATGCGGTAGAGCTGAACAAAGCTTATACAGGAAATCTGTTAAGAAAAACGGATGAGGACTGGTACCGCGTGGAACTTGATGATCCCGGTTCTCTGAACGTAGTCCTCGAAGCCGATAAAGAAAAGGCTTCCCAGCCCAGATTTCAGTTCGCGATCTATGGAAGGGAAGGGGATGTACTTACTGCAGCGTCCATGGCAGGTTCAGATGTCCGGGCAGAGACGGGCAGCATCTATCTGAAAAAAGGAACTTACTGGGTCAAGATTGAGAAAGGCAGCCGCTGGACAGCTGCCAATTACCAGGTGACAGCAGCGTTCACTTCAAAAGAAGATCTTGGATTTGCCGCAGAGGAAGAGCCGAATAATACAAGAGAACAGGCAGGCCCTCTTTCTGTGGGCGGCAAGATGAGAGGAACCTTCGGGATCGAGGGAGATATCGATTTTTATCAGTTTACTCTATCGGAGAGTTCTATTATTCAGCCGGGGCTTAAGTTTGCGATGCTGGATTCATCTTCCAGAATCTATACGATCTCGCTGATGCAGAATTCGGATGTACTGTATACATGGAAGATCGGCGGGAAGGATTCCGAAAAGGCTCTCTACCCGTACATGCTCAGTTCCGGCAGCTATTATCTGAAAATAGAAAATCCGGCCTTCATTCATCAGGATTATGACCTGACTCTGGCAGCCCAGCGTGTGGAAAATCCTGAAAATGAGCCGAATGATGACCTGACGGATGCAGAACCGCTTTCCGCTGGAGCAAAGGTGACAGGCAGGCTCAGTGCCGCAGAGGATGTGGATCTGTTCCATCTTTCCTTCCAGGAAGATACCACGCTGCGTCTGACCTTCCGCTTCACACCGGATCAGTCGAAAGAACCGGCCTTCCGTATCAGCGTGCTGGCAGGAGGAAGAAGTAAATGGGATGATGAGATCCCGGCCTCCGCAGGAGAAAGAACCTACAGCCTGCAATTTGGTGCGGGGGAATATGATCTGAAACTGGAGAGTGTTGATTATCTCGGGACATTTTATGAGATCATGTGGGAACCGATTGAGTAATCGGAAAATGTGAAGAAGAAAAAGAATGCGGTGCGGTTGAGCAAGAGAAAGGAGATCATGCAGATGGCTTTATTTGGTAGAAAACCGACAAAAGAAGTAATCCGATTTGAGGGAACGCCTCAGGATCTGATCTGGAAGCACCCGTCTGAGGATTTTAATACAAATTCTCAGCTGGTCGTGGATGAATCAAAGCTTGCAGTATTTGTTAAGAACGGCCAGGCACTGGATACCTTTCCTCCGGGAAGATATCTTCTCGAGACGCAGAACATCCCGCTCCTCAGGAGAATTCTGAATCTTTCCACCGGTGGTGTGACTCCTTTTACCTGTCAGGTGTATTTTATCAATACGATCATTTCCATGGGAATGAACTGGGGTACCGGCGGGCCGATCGGTATGATGGATCCAAAGTATCGTGTTCCAATCGAGGTAACTGCAGGCGGTGATTTTTCCATCCGGGTCAGTGACGGGCGGCGTCTTCTCGAAAAACTCGTGGGGACAGGCCGGAGTTATTCCCAGGATGATATCCAGACATACTTTAAGCACATTCTTTCCATGTACATCAGGGAAGGTATTTCCAATGCGATGATCAATGGCGGCATCGACGGGATGCAGGTGATGACCAGACTTTCCGAACTTGCCCGGAATATCAAAGAACAGCTGGATCCGTGCTTTTCTCCTTACGGGATGAATATCGAACATTTTTCGGTCAGCAGTGTCTATGTGTCCGGGCTTGAAAAGGTATCGAAGATCATCGGCGATGATTCCACGACCATTCTGGAAAAAGAGGCGAAAAACCGTGCGGAAGACCTCGATCTTTCCCAGAAGCTCAAAAGGACAAATGTTGATGCCGAGGCAAGCAGGATCACTGCAACAGCCCAGAGTGATATCTATAGGGAGAGAGGGTTTACGGAGGCTCAGGTCGCCCAGGCACAGGGTATGGCCCAGGTGGAAATCGAGAAGGCCCGGCTTATGGCTCAGGCGGAAGCAGAACGTTTTCGAAAGGTTTCCGATGTTCAGGCGGATCTGATGGGCGGGATGACGCAGCTTCAGAAGCGGGGCATGGAAGTTGCCATGGAACAGGCAAAGAATCCGGGCGTTGCGCCTACCGTGGTCACAGGAACGGTCGCCGGCGTAACCGGGATGGGCATGTACACGGGCATAAACGGGATGGCCGGGATGAATGGCCAGATGCCGGGTATGAACGGGATGGCCGGGATGAATGG
>CACZPF010000282.1 GCA_902782975.1 uncultured Lachnospiraceae bacterium | reverse complement strand
TTGCCTGTATTCGAAGGTATTTGTGGTTCGTGCAGAACAATATTAAAATGGACCAAGACCCCATCTCCCATCTATTTATATGTACCGGTCAATTTCATCCGGAGAGGGTCTGTCGAGGTAACGGAAATTCTCACCGGAATAAAGGATCCTTGCATTCTGGCTGTTGGCATGGCCGATCACAGAAGCCATGATCCCTGCTCTGTTAAGAGAACTGACCAGTCCTTCACCCGAAGGAACGGCCGCGAGAAATGCTCCGCCGGACAGAAGATTGTAGGGATTCACATTCAACGCTTCGCAGATCTCTATGGTTTCCTGGCGGACCGGGACTTTTCTAAGATCCGCCTCAAGGCCTGCCTGCGAAGCTTCGCAGAATTTCCAGAGGCTGGTAAGAAAACCGCCCTTTCCCATGACAAAAAGGCCGTGTGCTCCCGCCTCCTTTGCCATCTGACAGGCAGCGCTCTGCTTTTCCATTCCTTCCGGAGAGACACCGTAAACCTCGGACACTGCAGAGGCTTCCCTCAGAAAACGCGCAGAAAAAACCCGGAGCAGCCGGTCATATTGTTTTTGCACCAGTATCCTGGTACCGTTTAGACCTGCTGCCCCGCATACTACGATTTCGTCCCCCGGCATGATAAGGCCGTCTGATTCTTTAAGCAGAGCCTCCATTGCTTTTGGACCGAGTTTCATATTATCTGATCAGAAAAGACAGAACCGTTGGGATAACCATGGCGAGTGCCAGGATACCTGCGATGATGGCCGTCATCTTTTTTCTGTTCTTTGGATTAAACATATTCATCTTTTCCTCTTTTCCGACCCGCCCTGAACGGGTCTTTCAATTATTTTCAGCTCTTTTATCGGATTCAGCCTGCCAGCGGATACTTATCCGTCAGCGACTTGACAATGGCGCGGGCCCTGTCCATATTGTCCCGGCTCTTCAGCGTAATGGCGATCGCCTCCGCGATCTGGTCCATATCCTCCGGCTGCATTCCTCTGCTGGAGACAGCAGCTGTGCCAAGGCGTACACCGCTGGTCACAAATTTAGACTGTGGATCATTGGGGATCGCATTCTTATTACAGGTGATGTTCACTTCGTCCAGAAGGGTCTCCATCTCCTTGCCGGTAACATGCAGGTTTCTAAGATCGACCAGCATCAGATGATTGTCTGTGCCGCCGGATACAATATCGATACCGCGGTTTTTCAGACCTTCACACAGTGTCTTGCAGTTGGCGACGATCCGTCTTCCATATTCCTGGAATTCCGGCTCCAGCGCTTCTTTAAAGCAGACAGCCTTGGCAGCGATCACATGCATCAGCGGACCACCCTGAATACCGGGGAATACTGCTTTGTTAAAATTGAATTTCTTTGCATTCTCTTCACTGGAAAGGATGAGGCCTCCTCTCGGCCCGCGCAGCGTCTTATGGGTAGTCGTCGTGATGACATGGGCATAGGGAACAGGACTTGGATGCTGTCCGGTCGCCACAAGGCCCGCGATATGCGCCATATCGACCATCAGATAAGCACCCGTCTCATCAGCGATCTCACGGAACTTTTTAAAATCGATGGTCCTTGCATAGGCACTGGCGCCGGCAACGATCAGCTTCGGCCGGCACTCTTTCGCCAGACGAAGAACTTCATCGTAATCGATCACACCGTCATCATTCACACCATAAGGGACCGAATGAAAATATGCGCCCGACATATTTGCCGTGCTGCCATGACTCAGATGACCACCATGATCCAGATTCATACCCATAACCGTATCACCCGGCTTCAGAATGGCATAAAAAACTGCCATATTGGCCTGTGCGCCGGAATGAGGCTGCACATTTGCATATTCACAGCCAAACAGCTTCTTTGCACGCTCGATGGACAGGGTCTCTACCTCATCCACACAGGCACATCCGCCATAGTAGCGATGTCCGGGATAACCTTCTGCATATTTATTGGTGAGCGGGCTGCCCATAGCGGCCATAACTGCTTTGCTGACCCAGTTTTCAGATGCGATCAGCTCAATATGCGAATTCTGGCGGGCTATCTCAGCCCGTATAAGGTCTGCGATCTCTTTGTCTACACGGTCGATTTCTTCCAATGAATACATGGCTGCCTCTCCTTTTAGGTTTAACTTGTCAGGTAATTGTCACATAAAATGAATATTAATTCTTCGTATAAAAGTCACGGTTGATTATAACCAATTTCCATGGCAGTGTCAACGGTAAAAAGACAAATGTCCGTGTAGCGTGCGAATCAAGATCAATATTCACGGCATTTCCGGTGCGGCCGGTGTTCTAAAAAGACGATGGATCATTGCAGAAGGTATACATCTGTATAGTATACTCCCTTATCTTCACCCTCCTGATGCGTGGCGACATAAATATCGATACAGTTCTCCTTGATCCCCCCGCCGCAGTCCTCGGCAACATACACCTGTCCATTGATAACGACGCGGGATCCGTAGGGGATCTGCGGCGGATAGACAGCAATCGTGTGGTTTGTCGTTGCCGTCACACCGGTAGAGGTAATGCCGTCTGTATAAGGACCGCAGCATATACTGCAGGGGCAGTAATGCGTGATACGGAACACGCCCAGAGGGATAAGGGAGGCGTCCGATGAGGCAGACACAGGAGTGCCGATCTGAACGGTTGTCACATCTCCTTCTTCGGACACCTCTGTCACCGCATCCGAAAAGATTCCCTCTCCCGACCCCTCATGCAGCTGGCCGCCTTCTTTTTCCTGCAGCGCAGTACCAGTATTTTCTTCTTTTGCATTATCTGTTAAAGTACTTTTTTCGATGGCGATAAGTTTTCCTTCCAGGCCGGAAGCCTGTGTCTGGCTGTCTGAACCGCTGCTCGAGGGCTCTCTCTCCTGATAACCTTCCAGAGCGCTGGATAAGATATATCCTGTTCTCTCTTCTTCCTTTTCGTCCAGAAACAAGATCTGGCTCCATACATCATTCACCGTACCGACCCGAACAATTTCATCATACTGCAGGATCTCTCCGATCACTTCTCCATCCCGCTGTCCGGGAAAATCCAGAATATCCGAATCCTTTGCCGCAATGACAAGATCCTCAGTCTTTTTGACTGGAATATCGACTGCTTTTCTCTCTTCAGAAGAAAGAGGAATTTTTTCAAGAGCAGCCGCCTTTTCTTCAAGAGAATCTGCCTGTATACTGCCGGTTCCTGCAGATGCAAGGACCACACACAACAAACCTCCAAGGATACGATTTCTATTCATATAGAAACAGTTCATCTCCCCCTTTAAAAAATTCAAAAAAAATGTTTGACAAACTCAAAAAACTATTATATAATAACATCTGTCGTCAGGAAATCCTGCGAAATGCGATAGTGGCGTAGTTGGTAACGCGCGACCTTGCCAAGGTCGAGACCGCGGGTTCGAGCCCCGTCTATCGCTCTTCTAAGCAATCGGTGAAAGCCGGTTGCTTT
>CACZPF010000281.1 GCA_902782975.1 uncultured Lachnospiraceae bacterium | reverse complement strand
GCGGATCCGAAGGCTTTTCATCCCGGATCTTCCGCCGGGTCCAGACATCGACGGCTTCCTTCAGAGAGGACAGCCAGGGGGAAAAACGGACATTCTCGGCCCCGTAGGTCAACTGAAGATCATATTCCAGGGGAAGCCAGGTAGAGAGGTCGGATTCATCGTGGGAGATGACTGCCTCCAGCTTGTCGAGGGCTTTATAGACCTGGGATTCGGGCGTTTTCAGCTGGTTCATTTCTTCTAATAAAGATATCCAGGTTTCTTTCTGGGGGGAAGGGAAGGTGCTGATCCAGTCAAGGAGGATCTGGTCTTCTGTTCTGGTGTCTGTTTCTGACTTCTGAAAGGTGGGAATATCCCCGGTAAAGGCTTCGCCCAGATCGTGAATGAGGCACATTCTGATCACCTTATCCATATCTACTGTACAGAATTCCTCCTCCCCGGCCATGAGCATGGCCATAAGAGCGATCCGCCAGCTGTGGTCGGCGACGCTTTCTTTCCGGTCCGGTTCAGTGAAACAGTGGCGGGGCGTGGTCTTTAACCGGCCTGCCTGCGACAGAATGGATAAAAACTGTTCTGGATGCATGGGAAATCTCCTTGATGTTATGATGGAATCCATTTTAGGCGGATTCCGCCGCTGTGTCAAGGAGGATGAAAGAGGCAGTGAATAGATAAATGTCGAATTTTGTCGAACGATTTTTGCGGGTTCGACGATCTTCGACATTGCGCTGCTGCAGGAATGCGGTGTAGGATAAAAAAAGAAAAAATGGCTGTATTTTGAGGTGAAACAAAACAGATCTGTCTCAGAACTGCAGAGGGGGGAATGGCAAGTGCATGACAGACGGGTCAGCAGGGATCTTTTTTTAATGATGCATAGTATGCTTATGGAAAGGCTGGATGTATCGAGAGATTTGTCCGATCAGGAGGTGCTGGAGGACATTGACCGCCTGATCCTGAGGGAACCGGAGACTTTCAGACTGCCGGTAAGCGATAAGTTTGAACTGCGTCAGGAATTGTTTTTTTCCGTGCGAAAGCTGGACGTTCTGCAGGAGCTCCTGGAGGATGATTCACTCACGGAAATCATGGTGAACGGGCCGGACTGCATCTTTGTGGAGAAGGACGGCCGTGTGTTCCGGTGGGACAAGTCGTTTACATCGAGGGAGAAGCTGGAAGATGTGATCCAGCAGATCGTTTCGGGCTGCAACCGCGTGATCAATGAATCCATGCCGATCGTGGATGCCAGACTGGAGAACGGCTCCAGGGTAAACGCTGTGGTGGCTCCAGTGGCCCTGGGCGGCCCGTTTCTTACGATCCGCCGTTTTCCGGACAAGCCGATCGATATGGAACAGCTTGTTGCCTGGAACAGTCTTACCGAAGAGTGTGCAGGTTTTCTGGAAGAACTGGTAAAAAAGAAGTATTCCATTCTGGTAGGAGGAGGTACGGGGAGCGGCAAGACGACCTTCCTTGGCGCCCTTTCGCAGTATATCCCAGGGGATGAAAGAATCATTACGATAGAAGATAATGCAGAGCTGCGGCTGCAGGGCATTGAAAATCTTGTGCGTCTGGAAGCAAAGGCGGCTAACTCGAGGGGCGGTACTTCTGTTACCATCCGGGATCTGATCAAAACGGCGCTTCGGATGCGCCCGGACAGGATCATTGTCGGTGAAGTGAGGGGGGAAGAAGCGCTGGACATGATGCAGGCCATGAATACCGGACATGAGGGAAGTCTCGGCACTGCACACGCCAACAGCTGCCGGGACATGCTGTCCAGACTGGAGACTATGATCCTTATGGGGGCGACTCTTCCGGTGACGGCAGTTCGACGCCAGATCGCCTCGGGGCTTGATATTCTTGTGCACCTGGGAAGAATGCAGGATAAATCAAGAAAAGTGCTGGAAATATCGGAGATTCTGGCTGTAAAAGAGGATGATATTCAGCTGAATCCGCTCTATGAATGGCAGGAAGCAAAGGGACTTACAAAAATCGGAACATTACAGAAGAAAAAATAGTAAAAATAACTATTGCAAAAATCTGAGCTATATGATATTTTATCAGATAGGCGCGCCCATGGCGGGATTAGTGCGCCCATATGCAGTTTCAATGTTTTTTTTCAAACCAACCAGGGAAGGAGGATTCCACATGAAAGTAAGATCATCCGTAAAACCGATCTGCGAGAAATGCAAGGTCATCAAGAGAAAAGGATCCATCAGAATCATCTGTGAAAATCCGAAGCACAAACAGCGTCAGGGATAATTTTAGCCG
>CACZPF010000280.1 GCA_902782975.1 uncultured Lachnospiraceae bacterium | reverse complement strand
GGCTTCCTTCCATATTTCCGCCTATAGCAAACAGGTAACGTCCGAAGGTCGTAAAATCCTGCACAATTATCATAATCACATAAAAAATCAGGCAGCAGATAAACGCCATCGGTATCTTCCTGTTTATGGTATCACCAAGGAAAATAAACTTTTCATCATAGATAACGATTCCTTCGTTCCCGGTCAGCACCAGGGCGATCCCGTAGAAGATCCCCTGCGTTCCGAGAGTCGTTATAAATGGCGGAAGTCCGCAGTAAGAAATAAAAAAGCCATTTAAAGCTCCGCAGGCAAATCCGGTTGCTCCTCCGATCAGGAGGACCACCGGGATCGGAACTCCCGCAGTAACAGCCAGAGCCGAAGTAATTCCGGACAAAGTCAGGATACCTCCCAGCGACAGATCCAGTCCCCCGCTTATGATCACAAACGTGGAGGCGGACGCTACCACAAGAAGCACTGCTCCCTGCTGCAGAAGAATCAAAAGATTCCGATACGTAAGATACTGTTTGGAACGTGTACTGAAAAATATGACCAGTAATAAAATAAACCAGAGAATGAAGGGAATCTTTCGGAATATCTTTTTCACATTATCCATCCTGCCCCTCCGTTCCCGCTCCTTCGAGTGCATATGAAAGGATTTTTTCCTGTGTTGCTTCCTGATAGCTCATTTCTTTGGTGATCATTCTGTCTCTCATGACGTAGATCCGGTCGCTCATGCCGATCACCTCCGGAAGCTCCGAGGATATCATCACGATGGCTTTCCCATTTTTTGCCAGATCATCCATAAAGGAGTACACTTCTTTTTTGGCGCCGACATCGATCCCTCTGGTCGGTTCATCAAAGATAATAATATCTCCGTTCGTACAAAGCCACTTTGCCAGGACGACCTTCTGCTGATTTCCTCCGGAAAGATTGTTCACCTTTTGTTCCGGGGATGGCGTAGAGATGTTCAGTTCCTTTATATATTCATCGATCACCTTTTTTTCAGCCTTTTTCTGAAGCCAGCCTTTGGGGCTCAGGGTATCCAGACTTGCCATGACCATATTCTCGGCGACAGTAAGCTTCAGAGAAAGGCCCTGCCTTTTTCGGTCCTCCGGTATAAGAGCGACGCCTCTTTCGATCATGCTTCGGACTGTGGCTTTTGGCGTCACCTGTTCACCTTTGATCTCAACAGTCCCTGTTTCATATGGATCCACATGAAAAATCGCACGGGCAAGCTCTGTTCTGCCCGCTCCGACAAGCCCTGCGAGGCCGACGATCTCTCCGGCGCGCACCTCCATGCTGATATTTTGAAGGTCTTCCTTTTTGGAAGACAGATTGGTCACCTTAAGAAGGATCTCTCCCGGCTCCTGCCTGTTTCTCTGATAGAGATTGCCCAGTTTTCTTCCGACCATCAGGCTTACTATTTCTTCGGGCGCTATCTCGGATACATTCTTTGTCGCAATATACTGCCCGTCACGCATGATCGTGATCCGATCCCCTATAACAGGAATCTCCTGCATTCGGTGAGATATGTAGATGATCCCGATCCCTCTGGACTTTAAAAGACGTATGATCGCAAATAGCTGATCAATTTCCACCCCGGAAAGAGAAGAAGTTGGTTCATCCATGATCAGAACTTTCAGATCATGGGTAAGGGATTTTGCTACTTCCACCATCTGCTGCTGGGCTGTCGTCAGATCACTTGCAAGGATGCGGGTATCCACCTTCATCTTCATATCCTCAAGCAGATCCCGGGCTTTTTTATGCATCTGCCTCCTGTCGAGAAATAATCCCTTTCGCGGCATGTGGTCAATAAAAATATTTTCCGCCACGTTCAGATAAGGGACCAGATTAAACTCCTGGTAGATGATCCCGATTCCTTTACTCTGCATATAAATAGGATCGAATCTGGTGATCTTCTCCCCTGCGATATACACTTCCCCGTCATCAGGAGAATACGCGCCTGCCAGGACCTTCATCAGGGTAGATTTTCCTGCTCCGTTCTCTCCGATAAGAACATGGACTTCCCCCGGCTTCAGATCAAAGCTGACATCATCCAGCGCTTTTACTCCCGGAAATATCTTGGAAATGTGCTTCAGCTGTACCAGATATTCGTTTTCTGTTCTTTCCATGCTTCCTCTTTCATGGCACATTCGCCGCGCTAATAATGGTATCCAGGGAAACGCCGCTCAGGCGTTTTCAAAGCAAACCCATCCTGCAGATGCACACAACCATAAATGAAAGCAGGGTCTACTTTGCGTTATACTTTCGTGCCGCTCCCCTTTTTATGGGAGCGGCACGGGTACCGGAATCACAAAATCATGATTCCTTTATAAAATGTGATCCGACTGATTTCTGAGATCAGCGTGCCTGAAGGGCAGCGGGACGTTCGTCCATATCCGCAAGATTATCCTTATCAACGATCGTGATCGGGCAGTTGATCTGACGGGGAACGCTCTCTCCGTTCAGGGCGCGGACAGCGGCCACAACACTCATGTAAGCCTGATAATAAACGCCCTGGG
>CACZPF010000279.1 GCA_902782975.1 uncultured Lachnospiraceae bacterium | reverse complement strand
GGCCTTTAAGTACAAGGACTGCAAAAAGGAAATGGATATGATCAATAAGGCCTTTATCGAGACCATGATCGAGGGCGATGCCAATGGTCGCGGCTTCCAGTATCCGATTCCTACCTACTCGATCACCAGAGAATTTGACTGGTCCGATACCGAAAATAACAGGCTTTTGTTTGAGATGACCGCTAAATACGGTACACCGTATTTTTCCAATTATATCAACAGCGATATGAAGCCGAGCGATATCCGCAGCATGTGCTGCCGCCTCCGGCTGGATCTTCGGGAGCTTCGCAAGAAGAGCGGCGGATTCTTCGGTTCCGGAGAGAGCACCGGGTCGATCGGTGTTGTGACCATCAATATGCCGAGGATCGCCTATCTGTCCAAGACGCCGGAAGAATTCTATCGCCGTCTGGATCATATGATGGATGTTTCCGCACGGTCTCTGCATATTAAGAGAGAGATCATCACCAAGCTTCTGAAAGAGGGTCTTTATCCTTATACCAGAAGATACCTTGGCTCTTTCGACAATCATTTCTCCACCATCGGCCTTGTGGGAATGAACGAGGTGGGACTGAATGCCTGCTGGCTTGGTCATGATATGACGGATCAGGCAACTCAGAAATTTACCCAGGATGTGCTCAACCATATGCGCACCAGACTGTCGGATTATCAGGAAGAGTACCCAGGAGAACTGTTCAACCTTGAAGCGACGCCTGCTGAATCCACCGCCTATCGTCTTGCCAAGCACGACAGAGACCGCTGGCCGGATATCCGTACTGCGGGAAGCAAGGGAGATACCCCGTATTATACCAACAGCTCTCATCTGCCGGTGGAGTATACCAGTGACATCTTTGACGCGCTGGATATTCAGGATGATCTGCAGACCCTGTATACCTCGGGAACGGTCTTCCATGGTTTCCTGGGCGAAAAGCTGCCGTCCTGGAAATCAGCCGCGCAGCTGGTCCGCAAGATCGCTGAGAACTACAGACTTCCCTATTACACCATCTCTCCGACCTATTCGGTCTGCCGGGAGCACGGATATATCAGCGGAGAACATTTCACATGTCCGAAGTGCGGAAAGAATGCAGAGGTCTACAGCCGGATCACAGGCTATTACCGTCCGGTCCAGAACTGGAACGACGGAAAACTTCAGGAATATAAGAATCGTACCCTGTATGATGTAATGCATTCTGACATGCGTCATACGCGTCAGATGATGTCATCACAGCTTATGAAGATGGCAGCTGCAGGGAAAGATGAAACGAGAGTAGCTCCTGAAGAGGTCCTTTCCGAATCTGCGGACAACAAAAAGCAGGAAAATTCCGTGTCCGGTTCCACGAATATGACCCCTGTTCATACAAGTGTAGTGACCATTAAGGGAGATGACGTTCAGGTAACGCCTGTCGGAACACATAAATACCTTTTTACCACCAGCACCTGCCCGAACTGCAAGATGGCCAAAAAGATGCTGGAAGGCGAAGAACTGGAAGTGATCGACGCAGAGCAGAATCCTGATCTTGCACGGCAGTTCGGCATTATGCAGGCGCCGACCCTTGTGATCACGGATGGAACGAATACCCGCAAATATGTCAACGCCTCCAATATCCAGAAGTATGTGGACGAAGAGATGTAAATAGAACAGCCCCTGTAAGAAGGACCGGCGGGTCCTTCTTACAGGGGCTGTATTCATTCATCCTGCAGGTGCAGACTTTTCAGGATCGAGGTATTGCGGGAACTTTCAGGGTCGAAGGTTACACTAAGGGAGGATCCGTTTTCCAGAGAAGAAGTTGAACTGTCGGGAATGCCGTCCCGCCGGCAGGTTACAAAAGCCCCGTCCGGGGTACGGATCGAAACGGTATTGCCGGTGTGTCCCACCACATAGCCGGATACTGTAAAGTTCATCTGGGAGGTACGCATCTGTGCCGGATCTTCCCCGGTGATGGAGAAGATGGACGAAGTATCGACCCTTCCGGCATCGGACGGGCTGCCGGTATAGTTTAAGGTGATGCCGGAAAGAGAAGCGAACCCGGCCGGAAAATAGCAGGGGATGCTTTCGGTGCTGACATTCTGCGGACTGTCGGAGCCGCTTGTCCGGAAAGAGATCGATCCGGTATCCACTGAAAGAAACGTGCCGTGGGCTTCCATCTCTCCGTCATAGTCCTCTTCGTCATCTTTTTTTAAAACAGGGGAAGGGGAGATATCCGGCGCAGGCGGAACCAGCGGTTCAGTATCGGAAATACTGAGGACCCGGACGAGCTTGGCATCCAGGAGACCGTTTTCTCCCGGCACGGACGGGAGAGTACCGATAAAATGTACATACACGGTCATGCCCGGTGTGATGCCGTTTTTATAATACTGGCGGACCCCGGTCGTACAGAACTGGATTTTCTGTCCGTTTTCCCAGGTAATGAGCGCAGTATTGGGCGTCAGAGAGTCCAGGGTGCCGACCAGACCCTGTTCGGAAAGATTCTCTTTCGGATGCATATATTCAGTTACCTTGAGAACCTGGACCGAGGAGGGATCTTCCTCATCCAGGATCCCCTGGTAGATCAGACTGACCTCCTGTCCGGACAGAGGCCCCATGGGGAGCTCGACGGAAGATCCGGAGATATCAAAAAGATAATCCTTATCGTTTTTTACAAGGCGGATCCAGCTGCCGTCGAATCCTTTTAAGGAGCCCTGAAATTCATCCATATAGACCCGCTCCTTTACCTGGACAGGTGTCGGAGAAGGGGATCGAAAAGACAGATAGGAAGAAGCCAGATCTTCCTTTGTACATCCGGACATGGCAAGGGAAATCAGAGCAGACAGCAGGAACAAAGTGCTCCGGATGGTTTTTCTGGCAGATAACCGATTCTTAAAAACCAATTTTCTGTGCATAGGCAGAACCCTTCTGAAAAAAACCAAAATTATCTGTTTATTGTGTAAAAAAAGTGACAAAAAACCTCGAGGAATATTATTACATGTAACTATTGTTTTTTCAATACTCTATGCTATAATGCACTTAAATAAATAATAGCGAAGTAGGAATCTGTGCGTCAAGTGTTCATTGGCTGGGGAGTCGCCGTGAAACGAAAAACAGCTTGTACTGTTTACGATACATTTTCCGCACCCGTTGCTACATGTGAGAACATCTCATAATGTGGAGGGATATTATTTATCGTAACTCTTTAATGGCACATTATGGAGGTGTTATTTTTATGCAGAAAAATCAAAATCAGTACTGGAACGTCACAACGATCGTTTACATGGCACTGCTGGTTGCGCTGAATCTGGTCATGTCCCGGATCCTGGTGATCGACATTGCCGGTGTTTACCGGATCGCGCTTGGACCGGTGGCCATTATTATGGCAGGTCTCTGGCTTGGCCCCGTATGCGGCGGTGTATGCGGGATGACAGCGGACATCATCGGGTGTTTTATGAAGGGCTACGCCGTAAACCCGCTGATCACGCTGGCAGCTGTTCTTTGGGGCGTTATCCCTGCACTCATCAGACCCAAAATGGCGGGCTGGGCAAAAAAAGGAAAGGTTATCGGTATTTCGGTATCCGTCGCGATCTGTGCGGTGCTTAGTTCTCTGGTGGTCACGACAGCCGGTCTGGTATGGCTGCTGGGGTATAATTTCTACGCGATCTTTCCCGGAAGAGTGGTCCAGTTCCTTATCATGACCCCGATCTACTGTGTGCTCAGCAACCTTTTGTATTTCAGCCCGCTCACAAACCTTGTCCTGAACGGTGCTGTTCCGAGGACCCGTCGGGCATAACAGGGCACTCAGACCTCTTTTACCCTGAACCAGTAAGAATAATATTTCTGGAATCCAAGGGATTCGTACAGCGACATGGCGGAGGCATTATCCTTTACCACCTGAAGATAGGCGTTTACAGCTCCCCTCGTAAGCCCGGCCTTCAGGAGCCCCGAACAGATGCGCCGTGCGAATCCCTTTCTTCTGTAGTCCTCTCTTACATGGATGGCATAGATCCCTATATAATCCCGGTCCAGGATCCCGAGTCCGGTGGCGACGATCTGCCCTTCGATTCTGATAAAGGCAGCGACGGTCTCCTTCATGATCGCATGGTACATGGACGGGACCACCTGGCGGTGAACTTCGCTGGTGGTTCTTTTCAGGTCGAACAGAGCCTGGATCCATTCTTCGGTAATCACATCTGAAAAGCAGACATCTGAAAAATCTTCTGACAGGACAGCATCATTAAGAGCAAGTGTCATCACCTCGGTTTCATGCTGTATCTCATATCCGCGGTTCTCCAGCATAAAATCAAAATTTTCCGATACCAGAGGACTGATCTTAAAAACAGCCGGAGATCCCAGCCGTTTATACAGGTTCTCACAGTACAGGATCTTTTCCCGCCAGGGAAGTGTCGTAGTGCCGAACTGCTCGACACTGTTTGTCCGGTGGGTATAAAAATATGAAAAACGTATGATCCAGCCATCATAAAGTTCCATTTTATGGGAAGGCCATGCGTTCAGCGACATGTCTTCAATTTGCTTAATCGTAGTATCCATACAGCCTCTATTCTCTGATCCCCGTCCTGAGCCAGGCGGGGCTTTTTTTTGAAAGAACGGTATTTTTCCGGTTCATTGTATCCTATCCTACCATGTGAGGGCGGGCTGGTCAAGATGAAGCCCGCAGGGCGGGAATTCCGACTGTTTTGAAAGCCGTGAATAGTATCAAAGCAGAAAATCGGGACCCT
>CACZPF010000278.1 GCA_902782975.1 uncultured Lachnospiraceae bacterium | reverse complement strand
GAAGCTTATATGGATGAGAGGGGCAGTTTTGACTTGTCAAAGGCAGAACCGATCGTCTATTCACATGGCCAGTACTATGCCCTGGGGGAGCATCTCGGGCGTTTTGGCTTTTCCGTTCAGAAGAAAAAGAGCGTGAAAGCAAAAGGGAAGAAGCCGAAGAAATCCTAAAGGGACAGTAAACAATAAGCCCTTTGATGTCTTTATTACTGTAAACGTTGTGAACAGGGATGTGACATGGAATCATACGTACAGAAGGGGAAAGATTTCCTTAGAAAAGGTTTTACGACGGGAACTTGCGCCGCTGCTGCAGCTAAAGCTGCGGCTGCGGCGTTGTTTGCCTCTGAGAAGCTGCCTTGTGTATCCGTCATTCTGCCATCCGGTGAGACCGTATCTCTGGAGATTGCCGGGAACTGGCAGGGAGAGGGATGGGCACAGTGCTGCGTCGTGAAAGATGCGGGAGATGATCCGGATATCACAAATGGCATGGAGGTGCATGCCAGGGTAAGCATGCTTCCTGACGGGGACAGCAGAATCTTGATTGACGGCGGCGAGGGGGTCGGCAGGGTGACCATGCCGGGGCTTGACCAGCCGCCCGGAGAGGCAGCTATCAATTCGGTACCCAGACAGATGATCCGGCAGGCTGTATCTGAGGTTATGGAAAAGACTGGCGGCTGCAGCGGCGTGCAGGTGACGATTTCCATACCGGGCGGAGAAAAAAAGGCTTTATCCACCCTGAATCCGGTGCTGGGAATCGAGGGCGGCTTATCCGTTCTGGGTACAAGCGGGATCGTAGAACCTATGAGTGAAAAAGCACTGCTGGATACGATTCGTGTACGGATCCGCCAGGAGCTGGCGCTGCAGGAGATGGGGCAGAAGGCAGAGCCTGTCGTTTTGCCTAAGGAAGCTTCCGGGATGGAAGCAGGATCGGAGAAGGAGACAGAAAAGAGCCGTATCCTTCTGATGGCGCCCGGGAATTACGGGCTGGATTTTTTAAAGAGCCGGTTTGGAATTGATCCGGACAGGGTGATCAAGATATCCAATTTTATCGGGGAGAGCATTGATCTGGCGGTTAGTGAGGGAGCAGCGGCTCTGGTCCTGGCAGGGCATATCGGCAAGCTCGTCAAGCTGGCCGGCGGAATCATGAATACGCATTCCTCTATGGCGGATGCCAGGCTGGAGATCCTTGCGTCCAATGCTCTTCTGGCCGGGGCGGATGCGGATACCTGCCGCCGGATGCTGGCATGTCCGACCACAGATGGGGCGCTGGCTATCCTGGCAGAAGAGTACCCGCTTGATGATACAATGTCATTGATCATTGAAAAAGCCGCCGGACATCTGGCCAGGAGAGCAGGTACAGGTATTGAAATCGGAATTGCCATGTTCTCTTATGAATTCGGCCTGCTTGGATGTAGCAGAAACTTTGAGGAATTACTGACCCGTAAACAGCAAAATACCTTTTGCTGACCTTAGCATATAATCTTGTACTTAACCTGATTAATTGTTATACTGGAAGCATAAAGATCTAGATAGAGAGGAAACAGCAGCATGAAAAAAGCGGCCATGATCAGCTTTACCGAGCAGGGGAACCGGATCTCTTTCAGATTACAGAGGTATTTTTCCGGGCTGGAGAGCTGGGAGTGCCGGGGCTATGTTCTTCCAAAGTGGTCCCGCTGGGCGAACAGCAAAAGCGGGCTTGAGAAAATGGATATTTCCCCGGGAGAATGGGCGGGCCGGATGTTTGACAGCTGCGACCTGATCATTTTTATTGGTGCTGCAGGGATCGCGGTGCGCTGCATCGCTCCTTATGTCAAGGATAAGTACGAGGATCCTGCGGTGCTCGTCATAGATACGGCTGCACAGTATGTGATTCCCATTTTGTCCGGGCACATCGGCGGCGCAAACGAATATGCAGTACAGATTGCAGGTCTCTTAGGTGCAGTACCAGTCATCACCACAGCAACTGATGTACATGGTTTATTTTCCGTAGATACTTTTGCTGCGAAAAACAAGCTGTTCATCACGGACCGTATGAAGACGAAAAGAGTCATCAGCCAGATGCTGGAGGGACATACACTGCGTATCAGCTGCCCCCGGACACAGCTCCCTTATGGCGCTTTATCAGCGGCAGGGGTCATCAAAAACCATCTGCTGTGGGTCGAGGATTCAGCGGATGCGGATATTATCATCAGCTGTCAGATGCCTCCGGAAGATCATCCTGCCCTGCTGCTGGTCCCGGAGTCCTGTCTCTGGATCGGGATCGGGTGCAAAAAAGGGATGTCCGGGGATGCCATCAAATCAGCCCTCACGGAATTTGTTACCACTTTCGGGCTCCATGACCGTGCGATCACGGGTCTCGCTTCCATCGATATCAAAAAGGAAGAGGAGGGGATCCTGGAGGCCTGCGAATATTATCAGCTGAAGTTCCATACTTATTCGGCTGCCCAGCTGATGTCGATGGAGGGTGACTTTTCCTCTTCGCAATTCGTTCATATGCATACCGGCACTGACAATGTCTGTGAAAGAGCCGCACTCATGGCAGCGGCTGAGGACGCGAGGCAGGCTGAAGGAGAAGCATTTGCATTGTCTGTCATCCAGAAACAGACATATACCGGTATCACACTGGCAGCGGCATTTGTAAACAGGAGACTAAGGCTGTAAAAGCATTCATAAAAAGGAGGAAGGAACATGATCATTCGACTGGCAGACAATAAGCCTGAGATTATCCAGAACATGAAGGGCGGCAAGAAGTATGTGCAGAAGTACAACAGCGCTACGAAGGACACTTTTACAGACAACGCGGATATCGTAGCCAGGCTGGTACTGATTCCGGGGGCTTCCCTGGGATATCATGAGCATGTCGGCAATGAGGAGTCGATTACTATCATTTCCGGAAAGGCCAAGATGGTCGATGACGGGGAAGAGTACATCCTCGGACCTGGAGATGTAGCTATCTGCAGGGAGCATCACATGCACAGCATTGAGAACTGTGACGAGAAAGAAGACCTGGTCATCGTGATCGCAGTTATCAAGACTGTGCAGGCGTAAGTAATTGCAGATTTAGATACAGCCAATGGCATGGCAGCAGACTCTGTCAGTCATTGGCTGTTTTTGGAAAGGGTCAGTTTCATGGGAAGGCAGAAGAAAGTCCTGCTTTTTGCAGGGACAAGCGAGGGCAGAGCGATCACAGAATATCTGGCTGGCCGGGAGACGGTGGCTGTGACAGTTTGTGTGGCCAGTGAATACGGCAGAAAACTGCTGCCGGCCGCAGAAAATATTCATGTACACACAGGCAGGCTCTCCGGCGGGGAAATGGCCGAATTCATGCGGCGCCTTCCTTTTGACCTGGCCATTGACGCAACCCATCCATATGCAGAGATTGTTTCTGAAAACATCCGGGATGCCTGTCTGGCATCAGGAACACGGTATCTTCGTGTGCTGCGGAAGGATGCAGATGCGGACATGAATGATATGAAATGCAGAGAGATTTGGCAGAAGCCGGTGACAGAGAGAGAGGATGCAGGATCTTCGCCAGACCTGCAGCAGAGCTTCAGGAGCCGTGAGTACATTGTAAACGATATCCGGAGTGCAGCAGATTTTCTGGATTTGTATCATGGACAGATCCTCCTGACGACCGGGAGCAAGGACCTGGCGGAGTTTATGAAGATCCGTGATGCATCCTGCAGAGTCTATGTCCGCATCCTGCCTGACGCACAAAATGTAGAAAAAGCCGCCTCGCTGGGCCTCAGAGCAGACCACCTGTTTTGCATGCAGGGTCCCTTTGGCATCCGGATGAACCGCG
This sequence comes from uncultured Lachnospiraceae bacterium, assembly GCA_902782975.1. GTDB lineage: Bacteria > Bacillota > Clostridia > Lachnospirales > Lachnospiraceae > Blautia_A. The sequence goes on along the minus strand of CACZPF010000278.1, from coordinate 1,903 downwards.
CCCTGATCCGCCATATCCTGGATAAGGAGAAGGACACCTCATCCAATCATACGATGAAAGAAGATCCGGAGCAGGATGGACCGGATACTGCCGCCTCTTCGTATGCCGGCAGAATGATACTGGTCACAAAGGAAAGCGGTAAAGCAGGCGGCTTTACGGAGAAGATTGAGGCTGCTGCCCTGGAAGGAATCGATATCCTGATCATCCGCAGACCGAAAGAGAAAGTTCTGCCCATGGCTCAAAAAACGACTGGTTCCGGGAAGGATATCAGAAAGGAGCATAAAGAACTGAAAGGACTGCAGGCGGAATACATAGATATGAAAGATGCACTATGCTGGCTTTCAGACTGGGCCGGGTTTGATGACAGCCCGGCGGCAGAGAAAATGCAGGAGAGTATCGGAGAAACGGCAGTGCAGGATGAGCGCATCACTGCGAAGCGTTGTGTATACCTGGTCGGAGCAGGGCTTTGCCGGGAGCAGCTGACAGCCGAGGCGCTTACGGCTATCCGCAATGCTGATTTGATAGCCGGAGCAGAAAGTGTTGTCAGAAAGACCCTGGATGATGATTCTGCTGAAGGGGGGATGGCTCCTGGTGATACAGGGATATCCGGGAAGATAAATGAAGAAACAGAGATTATGCTGCAGGGAGAGAGAAAAAAGCTGCTCTGTACATATGATTACAGGTACCTGACAGATTATCTGATGAAGAATCCGGATATCCGTCAAACGGCAGTGCTTTTTTCCGGAGACATCGGCTTTTTCAGCGGCGCTGTCCGCCTGCGTGAAATCCTGGAGGAAGAGGCATCAGAAGATTTTGATATCCGCCCGGTCAGCGGGATCTCTTCTGCAATCCACTTCCTGGACAGGATCGGCAGACCCTGGCAGGATGTAAAGATGGTGAGCCTGCATGGGAAAAAGGCACCGCTTACTGTCCGGCTCGCGTATTATGGCAGGCTTCTGGCTATTCTCGGCAGTAAAGATGATGTCTCTGCGGTCTGCCATATGCTTATTCAATATCACATGGAGGAGACTCGCGTATGGATCGGTTCAGATCTGATGCAGGAAGGAGAGATTATCCTTTCCGGCATACCGGCAGATTTCATCGATCAATCTTTTTCCCCGATTAGTTTGATCTACTTGGAGTGGAGTCCAAATAGAGATACAATACCTTTGGTAAGTTACGGCTTGCCCGATACCTGTTTTGTGAGGGGAAGGGTTCCGATGACGAAAGAGCAGATCCGGAGCAGTATCCTTTCCCGGCTTCGCCTGCATACGGACAGCGTTTTGTACGATATTGGGGCGGGTACCGGTTCCGTCTCTGTGGAAGCCGCCCGGATCATGCCGGAGGGACGCGTCATTGCCATAGAGAAAAAACCGGAAGGGATTGCGCTCATCAAGGAGAATGCAGAAAGATTTCATACAGATAATCTGCAGATACTGGAAGGTTTTGCCCCGGATTGCTTATATCAGAATAAGGACAGAGAGAATCTGCCTGTACCCACGCATGCCTTTATTGGCGGCAGCTCAGGTAATATGAAGGAAATCGTACGGTTTCTTAAGGGTCTGAACCCCTCTGTACGAATTGTCACGACTGCAGTCACACTTGAGACGATTGCTCTGCTGACGGAGATTTTGTCGGAAGAAGATAAAAACAGAAAGGGTGCAGGAGATAATGGATCCGGAGCCGAGCCGGAGATTCTGCAGATTGCAGTATCCCGCTCTGCGAAGCTTGGCTCTTACCATATGATGAAGCCGGAAGATCCGGTTTATCTTCTCACCTTTTAGGATAAGGAGGCACTTGGCAGGATATGAAAAAAATGCAGCAGGAATGTATGGATGCTTTTTACAGGCATTTTGGAAATACAGATGGAGTCCGGTGCTTTTTCGCACCGGGAAGGGTCAAT
>CACZPF010000277.1 GCA_902782975.1 uncultured Lachnospiraceae bacterium | reverse complement strand
TCCTGTCTATTAAAGATTCTCAGAACGTTCCCGATCCTGCCGCCAGCTGCATTTCCCGCAGCCTCTGTCGTCCTCTTCCCTCCCATGTCTCCAAATCCGGCTTCCTGCTTCGCTTCGTCATATCGAATAATTCTGGCTCCGGCATAGATGAGAGCCGCTGCAAGAACGACATACAGGATCATTACATAGCCGGTCTTTAAAAAGTTGTCCGGCCCGATCATGGAAATTAACCACGCCGCGATCGTGGACATTCCATAGCCCATCCCAAATACCAGGCCTCTTTTTTGTTTTTCCACATTCCGTGAAAACAGATACAGATAAAATCCTGCAAGAATTCCGCAAAGCATGTTCATCGCCAGCCCGAAAATCAGAACGCCTGCCAGAAAATTACTGTATATGGCCGGTACGATGCACACCGTAAAAAGGATCACCGTCCCGACAAATATATTTTCCCAGGCAATCTTTGACCTGTTACGGCACATCAGTGCAAAAAGCAGCAGCCCTGCCGCCTGAAACAGATATCCCAGAACCATACTGAAAAAGTCCGGCAGGATATTCGACGACGTCATTGTCATCATATGGTACAGCCAGGAAAGATAAGCTGAAGATGAGAAAAAAAAGCTCAAAAAAATCAAAACAAAACAGAATATCGACGGTTTTTTCAGAACTCCGCGGATTTTCCTCATAGTTCATGTCTCCTTCTCTGTTCTTTTTTCTATTTTATTCTATTTTTTCTATATTTTTCCTTGCCTGTCATAAACACACTGTTTGAGCATAGCGAGTTTGTGTTTTTTACAAACGCATTTAGCATTTTTTGAGAAGGCTAGAAGTTCAAGGCATCGAAGCCGTTTGAAGATTCATACAATTCAATCGATGCAGAGAGTTTCGTAATTACCTGTTAATTATTTTTCTGTATTTGATCTGTCTGCAGAACGTTTTCCTGATAAGTATTTTTCGTTTCCGTTTCTGTTGATCTTTTGTACGCTTCTGCCCTGCTTTTACCATAGCACAAAAGACCTGGATTGTCATTTAGAATTTAGATAACAAAAAAGCATCTCCTTTTCCGATATATTGGAAACAGAAGATGCTTTTTTGAATATTTTGCCTGAAAGCACTGCTTTCATATCTTCTTTTACAACCAAAAGAGGCCGCAGGGAAGAGGAGCCCTGAAATGATCACTCTGACGTCCTCTCATCATATGTTAAAGACCGGCTCAGGATCTTTTTTGTGATCCGTATAAATTCTCTTGCATCCCTCTCGCCGATTCCCTCTACCAGAGAACGGTATACCTTGTTTGCCTCTTCACATACCGAGCTGATATAGTGATACCCGGTATCCGTCAGTCCCACATGGATACGACGACGGTCTTCAGGATCCTGGTTCCGGCAGACATACCCTTTCTTTTCCAGAGCCTTTAATACATTAGCGATCCGGCCGGGGGTCAGGCCCAGTTTCTCTGCCAGTTCCCCTGCCGAAAATGTACATTCACCCAGAAACAGATAATACAAAACACTGTACTCCCCGGATGCAGCCAGAAACTTTGCTAACTGAGAAACCTGCTTGGAATAGGAAAGATTCATTTCCAGCAGCTCTCTGGCCAGCTCATCTATTTCCGGAGAAGTGATGCTCTCATTACAGGCAGGCTCACTGTTTAACTTCATAATTTGTATAGGCCGGTTCTTTATGCGGAGTGCTGTCCCAGATCTCATCTGCAGATGGCTGCCAGTTTTCTGCATAGGGTTCACATTTTTCGCACAAATGTTCTACGGTTTCCGGAGATTCCAGATCTGTGCTCTTTGCATTGGTTTCGTGAACCATCTTCTTCAGAAGTTCAGGATTTTCCAGCATCGGGCAGGGACGGAGATGATTCTTATTAAAGGGCTGGCCATGATGATAAGCCATAAACAGCGGACTCTGCAGGATCTCCAGAATAGAGCTGTCATGGATATTGGCATTGGAATAATGAATAAATACGCAAGGCTCTGCATCGCCCGCGGAATTAATATGGAAATAATTCCGTCCACCGGCAATACATCCGCCGACAAATTCGCCATCATTCTGGAAATCCATCGGATAGAAATTAATATCACAATCTTTGGCACGATAGCCGCGGATCTTCTGGATCATGTATTTTCTCTGTTCCACGGTCGGCAGAAGCTCCGGTGCAGCGTTATTTCCTACGGGCATATAATGGAAGAAGAAGCCGAATCTTGCACCTTTATCTGCCAGCATACGGATAAATTTTTCGTCCGTAACTGCCTCAATATTGGCTCTTGTATAGCAGATGGAGGTTCCGAAAAGAATACCGTATTTCTTCATCAGATCCATCGCTTTCATAACGGCATTGTAATGGCCTTCACCGCGGCGGGAATCATTGGTTTCCGGCGTTCCTTCGATGGACAGCTGGAAGGTGATATTGCCCAGACGGACAACTTCCCTGCAGAATTCTTCATCGATCAGTGTGGAATTGGTATAAATAGACAGTTCCACATCATTATGCTTCTCGGCAAGCTTCAGGATCTCTTTCTTTTTAACCAGCGGCTCCCCGCCGGTCATCATATAGAGGTAAACACCCAGCTCCTTACCTTCGGTAATGATTTTATCCATATCTTCAAAGGACAGACTGTGCTTGTGGCCATAAGTGCCGGACCAGCATCCAATGCAGTGCATATTGCAGGCGGAAGTCGGATCAAACAAAATCAGCCATGGAATATTGCAGTGATAGATTTCACGGTTTTTACGGATCATCCTTGTTCCACGGAAAAACGCCTCGAATCCCAGATTCATAATGGCCATCTTTGCTACATGAGGATCTGTCTCGTCCAGAATAGAATCGACAAATTTAATCCAGCGGTTATCCGGATCCTGCACAGCCTTGCGGAACTTTTCGTAACTCTCTTTGGAAAAACCCTTTCCCCAGAATTGTTCAGCAAGATCGATCAGCTGTAAATAAGTTTTTGTTCTGTCCTTATCCCGCTGCTTCAGCAATGTATCGACCAGGGCACTGACCGCCGCACGCTGTGCCTTGTGGGTAAGGCTGCTAAGTGGATTTGCCATAGTAATTGTTCTCCCTCTCCAATTAGTTTTACTAAAAATGTTTTCAATGAAAATGTCCCCCATGAAAATATCTTCCATCAAAATATCTTCCATCAAAGTATCTTCGGGAAAAATCTTCAGAAAAAAACTTTCACCAAAAACTTTTAGTGGAAAATATTTTCACTGGAAAATATTTTCACTGAAAGGTATTATAGGCTAACTTACAGGATATGTCAACATATAGTATTGAAAACTACATTATAGTTTTGAATACTATGTGTTCTGATATCCCGTTCTCTATATTCCATTATTAAGTACTCATTTACATGTTCTTGAATAACATCTTCTCTTCCAGCCCGTCATAAACAGTTCCTCCACGACTGTACAGAATTGTTTTTTTTCTGCTGAGTTCTCGATGCGTCGTTTATTCATTGATCATTTCCATAATCTATTTTGCTTCATAAAATACGTAATGAAACCAGGTTCATCTATCAAAGCCTTTCCTATGCTGACATACCCGCATTCTCTGTATGTGTGTTGTTGACCCTTTATTTTAGCAGAAAATAGATTTGCTTGATTGTCCCCGGGACCAATGGTAAAAACCATGGTTTTTATCAGATCGCGATCTTGTTTACAACAAAATCATGGAAAATTCGTCTCATTATAGTCAATAGCTAAAGTATAACGACCTTTACCATGTTTACGAACAGTATAAAGGGAAAACCTCAGCAACACCTCCCTCAAACATTTTTTAAAATACCCCTTGACAAATAAATTATATTTGATAAAATATAATTGTCCAAAACACAAATCCATAAATCATATATGAACCATACAAATGCTATATAAAAGTACATAAGAGGAGGACTTTCCAATGAGCAGCATCTATGATTATTCCGTACCAACACCCGCAGGAGAAGAAGTATCCCTTAAATCTTTCGAAGGAAAAGTCATGGTCATTGTCAATACCGCTACCGGCTGTGGCTTTACTCCGCAGTACAAGGATCTGGAAGAGATGTACGAAAAATATCACGACCAGGGTCTGGAGATCATTGATATTCCTTGCAATCAATTTGCAGGCCAGACTCCCGGCACCGACGATGAAATCCACGAATTCTGCACACTTCACTATAATACAAAATTCCCGCAGATGAAAAAGAGCGATGTGAACGGTGAAAATGAACTTCCTCTTTATACCTATCTGAAGAATGAAAAAGGATTCGAAGGATTCGGAAAAGGCGTAAAAGCTATCGCCATGAGCACCATGCTCCGGACGATCGATAAGGATTACAAAAACAATTCCAAGATCAAATGGAACTTTACAAAGTTTGTTGTAGACAGAAGCGGAAACGTCGTTGCAAGATTTGAGCCTACAGCAGATATGAATGATCTCTCTGCCTGTGTGGAACAGCTGCTGTAAGACATGGCAGTACCATCTGCAGATACATTTGACAGACAAAAAAACAGACGGACATTCAGAAAAGAGGGAATTATGGAACGTTATGATATTGCGATCATCGGAACCGGTCCTGCCGGACTCTCCGCTGCTATTACCGCCAAAGTGCGCAACAAAAAGATCCTGCTGATCGGGTCCGCTCTTTCCAGTGACAAAGTCGTAAAAGCCCACACCATTCAGAATTATCTTGGTCTGCCCTCTGTCAGCGGAGCAGATCTTGGCGCGGCTTTCATCAATCACATAAAGGAAATGGATATAAAGATCACCGAGGATAAAGTCACCCTGATCTATCCCATGGGAGAATACTTTGCCATGCAGGCTGCCGGCGGGAATTATGAGGCAGATGCCGTTATTCTTGCCACTGGTGTAACAGCAGGCAAGCCATATCCCGGAGAAGAAGAGTTTTTAGGCCGCGGAGTCAGCTACTGTGCCACCTGCGACGCTGCTCTTTATAAAGGAGCCAATGTTGCGATCATCGGATTTTCTCAGAAGGAAGAAGCAGAAGTCGATTTCATGACAGAGTATGCTGCTCACGTAACTTACTTCCCCATGTACAAAGAAGAGGTTCACGTAAAAGACGGTGTTAAAGTTCTTTATGAAAAGCCGGAATCCATTTCGGGTACCGGTTTTAAGGCAGACACCCTGAAGACGAAAGAGAACACCTATTCGTTTGACGGCATTTTTATTTTACGGGATAGTGTTTCTCCCAAACAGCTGGTACCTGGTCTTGAAATGGACGGATCTCATGTAAAAGTCGCCCGCGATCTTTCCACAAATGTTCCCGGATGCTTTGCCTGTGGCGATATCGCCGGAAAGCCCTACCAGTATATTAAATCTGCCGGAGAAGGCAATGTGGCCGCTCTCTCCGCTGTATCTTATCTGGATGAAAAAAGACGCGCCAGATCAAATATCTGACATCGGGAGCGATGATCATGGATGAACTATTAAAATTGGAAAACCAGCTTTGCTTTCCGCTTTATGCGGCAGCACGGAAAGTAACGAGTCTTTATACGCCATTATTTAAACCCCTCGGTATCACCTATACCCAGTATATCGTCTTTCTGGCTCTCTGGGAGGAAAACGAAATGACCGTAGGGGAACTGGGCAAAAGGCTGTATCTGGATAACGGCACCCTGACGCCTCTTCTCAAAAAGCTGGAAGAAAACGGTTATGTTGCCAGGACCCGGAGTAAAAAAGACGAACGGGTAGTCACAGTTTCCGTCACGCAAAAGGGAATGGATCTAAAGACAAAGGCATCCGAAATTCCGCTTAAGGCAGGTTCCTGTATCAGATTGTCTCCCGAAGAGGCAGCGACTCTGTACACCCTGCTCTATAAAATTCTTGAGCAGACAGATTAAACACTGACGGCAATCTATTGACGAACGTGTATTTTCAAGTTAAGATAAAAATCAGCCTGATACAGTCAACAGCATGAAATTCTGCCGCTGGCTGTCCAGGGAATTTCATATGATGGAAGTGTCATATGACAGAAGTGTCATTAAGAAAGGAGTAACGATCATGGCAGTAATTACAATAACAGAAAGCAATTTCGAACAGGAAGTTTTAAAATCTGACAAACCGGTACTGGTAGATTTCTGGGCAAGCTGGTGCGGTCCCTGCAAAATGCTCTCTCCCGTCGTGGACGAAATCGCAGAAGCCACTCCTTCCATTAAAGTTGGGAAAGTGAATGTAGATGAAGAAGGCGGCCTTGCACAGCAGTTCAAGGTAATGAGTATTCCGACACTGATCTTCTTTAAAGACGGCAAGGTAGCAAACCAGACCATCGGTGTACAGCCCAAAGCTGTCATCGAACAGATGATCAACAGCTGATGCTGAAACATTGATTCTCATCGTTGTGTTTTATCAGGAGGACGTATATACCTGACTTTATTGATGCCAGGGAGTATACGTCCTCCTGTTATTTTCATTCCCTGCCTGTATCGTACGATCTGCCGAATAGTAACAAGTAACCGGCAGACGGCACGTCTTCTGTTGTTGAACAAAAACGGCTGTGTCATCTGACACAGCCGCCTCTCTTTCTGTTTCTATTTCTATTTCTGTTTCTCTATCTGTTTCTATTTCTGTTTCTATCTTTCCTTCATTTATCTCCTGTCAGAAGTTTCTGTTATCCCATTCTTTGAATATGTCTTCGCGGGAGCGGGAATCACTGTCTTCGTCGTCACTTTCTTCTCCCTCAAAGAAGGGGGCCAGATCATCAAACTCATCAAAAACCCAGGGATCACTGTCATCAAAGAACTCGTCGTCCTTTTTTTCTTTGTTCGGACGGGAAGACTTCTTTTCTCTATCAGAATCTCCATCAGAAATTGCGTCTTCCTCTTCTTCCTGATCTTTTTTCTCCTGTTCATGAAGCGTTACACTGTATGTCTCTTCTGTAAACAAGCCGTTTTTCTCACGAACTGAAACGATTACTTCTACCGTTTCACCAGGCGCATAATAGCTCAGATAAGAAAGAAGATCATCTACACAGGATACGTCATATCCATCAAACGCTATAAGGATACTGTCCTCCGGAATCCCTGCCTCTTCAGCCGCACCACCTTCGACAACTTCGGCAACATAAGCCCCCATCGGGAAGCCATACTTCTGAGAATCCAGTTCACTTACATCAAATACATTGATACCGATCATTCCATGCTCATCATCATCAAGCAGTTCTCTGGATGTAAAGCTCATCAGCTTTTCCAGTGTACTTGTCACATCAGAGATCGCGATCGCGTAACCCATGCCTTCTACATAAGTACTTGCTGTCTTGGCTGAATTGATTCCGACAACCTCACCGTTCATATTCAAAAGGGCGCCGCCGCTGTTTCCGGGATTGATTGCCGCATCTGTCTGGATCAGGTTCACTCCGTCGCTGCTGTTGGAGGTAATTTTACTGGTAGCATTATTCATCTGACGATTCTTTGCACTGACAATGCCTGTCGTTACAGATTGTCCATACCCGAGAGCATTGCCAATGGCTACGACCTGTTCGCCGACCTTCAGATCATCGGAACTGCCGACCCTTGCAATATTGATAGATCTCACCGTATCATCGGTAAGATCATCCAGCTTAACCGATACGACCGCCAGATCCTTGGCGATATCATACCCCTGAACCTCGGCGTCGTAAACCGAATTGTCTATAAAACCAATCGTCACTTTCGTGGCATCCTTAACCACATGATAATTGGTAACGATCAGAAGTTCATCCTCATTTTTGCCAATGATGATACCGGAACCGCCGCCTTCAACTTCCTGCTCATAAGGCGCATAGCCGCCGTAGCCGAAAAGTCCGTAATAACTCTGCACTTCCTGAACGGAAAGGGTGGTGATCGTTACAACACTTGGCATAGCCTCTTCAACAATATCCGAAACATCCAGACCGCCCTTCACTACTTCCTTTTTCTCCGAAACAAGAAGCAGTCCCTTGTGGTCATTGTCCCCGGCAAAAGCCGTACTGCCTGCTGCCAGACTTCCTGCCAGAAGAAGAGCCATACTGAAAGCAATTGTTCTTTTTAAGTTCTTCTTTAAACTATTCTTGTCATCTTTGCTGTCATACTGTTTTTTCATATTTGTCTCCTCCTTACTGATACTCCAAAGAACTGCACTTACTGCATTTCCTGCGGAAAAGATTTGTTATGCCATCTGCATCCATCCTCCCCGATGCTTCCGGCCTGTTTCCCTTTGATGATTATGAGTATAAAAATCAATTGTGTTCTATGTGTGGGAAAAATGTGAAAAAATTGTGTTTTTATCAACGTCGGATCATACGCAGAAAAACGCATGGCAGAAAAAGTCAGCCGCTGACTGCCATACATCACTTTTTCTGCAGTTCCTGCAGATCCTTCAAAAGCTGAAGATCTTCCGCAGTAACGCGCATATTGGTCGTGACTTTATTGCGTCCCGGTTTGGTAACCGACACTTCCAGAATCGTTCCATCAGGAATTTCCGTCATCAGCTCATGCTCCATAAAAGAAAGCACCCTGGGATGTCTTTCCTCAAACTGCTTTCTGGCATTCATCAATTTCATGATCAGCGCCGGATTCATTGCCATAATCTGTTCACCTCCTCTATCAGAATTTCAAGATTTTCATCATCATGCTCAATTTCACGGGCATAACGGCTCATACTGCCGGCAATGTCCGACAAGGTCAGACATTTATCATGCGTAAGCCACTGGAAGAGCGCCGCTTCTCTCAGTCTGTGTCCGGAGTACAGCGCCAGATTTATTTTGGAAGCAATATCGCCGTCATACACAGCTCCTGTCAGATATACAAAGAGATAATAATCAATGATTTTTAACTCCAGATTCTCCAGATCATCCTGCATGCAGCCATGCATGTCTTCTCCTCTGCATATATTCTGCCCTTCATGATTCCCGGACATTCCCTTATCAGACATAAAGGAACGATTGTTTCTGCACCAGTCTTCAAACTCTGCCCCTATCTTCCGGAAGGCATCCTCCCCGTTTTTATATAAAAGCCGGTAAATCCGCGCCCTGTATAAAGGCCAGGACGAATCAACAGGATAAAGCTTTTCAAGCAGGCGGAATTCCTCACGCAGGATATGATACCCGAGTACCCCATCAAAGAAATCTTCCCGAAGATCCTCTCCTTTTTTCATTCTTACCTCTTTAAGGAAAGCGCCGGCAAGGCTCACAAACTCATCCGAAACAAATTCTCTCTTCTGATATTCTTCATCCAGCAGTCTCTGAATTTCATGGGAAGAAATTCTTAAAAACGCCTGTTTTTGGCGGAGCGTCATTTCCGGATCGATGATTACTTCTCTGATCCAGTCTCTTAACTCTACCACAAAGGAATATAGTTTTCCATCAAAATCTTCATATTCCAGATCATCGCTCTCTTCCGTATACCACTCCGCCGCAGAAGATTCAGAAGACAGAATAAGCCTGGCAGCCTCCGGGCAGGATAAAGACAGGGAATACTCCCGTACCTCCGGAAATTCTTCCACATGACGCGGATACTCCCGGCAGGATTCACACAGAGCCTCATGTCCGCAGTTTTTCTGAACCTCGCAGAGTCCATTCCCATCAAGAAGGACGCATCTGTTTCCTCTTTGCAGAAGACATGCCTCCCGCCAGTCTATGCTCTTGCGGATTTTATCACCGATCTTACCTGGCATGACTTCATATAAAGAAAGCGTTTTTTCATCTATGGCGATCTTCCATCCCATACAGCAGGTATTTTCACACGCTCCTGCGACGCATCGGAACAGATTATAATATTCAGGCTGCAGATACTTCATAGAACAGATCCTTTCGGCCCCTGCCGGCTAATCCCGGCCTTCTAAAGGCAATCAACAAAATAAGCATTAACGAGCCCTGCCGTACCATTTCATCCATTTTATAATAAAACGACTCGCAGATAATTTCAATCCCCGGCATCCAGGCCTTTCCAGACCTGTTTTTTTCAAAACAACTGACTTTTCTGAAAACTCTGCTCCTATTGCCAACGCCTGGACTTCTGCAGATCCTGTAAAAGTCTGAAAAAAACGCCCATGCGCAGATGCATGGGCGTTTTAAATATCAGTTTTTTATTACCTGGCTGCTGATTATTTCTTTGTTGTATCTTCGGCTTTTTCCTCAGTCTCCTCTTTGGTCTCCTCCGCTTTTTCTTCGGTTTCCTCAGTAGTTTCTTCGGTTTCTTCCTCAGCCTTTTCCTCTGTAGTTTCTTCCTCTGCTGTCTCTTCTGTGGTTTCTTCTACTGCTG
>CACZPF010000276.1 GCA_902782975.1 uncultured Lachnospiraceae bacterium | reverse complement strand
CATCAATGGAAGCATTGCCTATGTTTCCGGCGACCGTGCAACCGAGGGTGTGTTCCACTTCTGGCACATTAAAAACAATATCCTGGTGGCCAATTTTGACCGTCTGAAGGGTAAGATCCTGATCGACAACAAAAAGGCCGACGAATCTGCACAGTACTGGTACGATAAGCTGAAATTCAGGGCGGAAGGTATCGAGAGCAACATCATGTCCCTTTCCGGCGGCAATCAGCAGAAAGCCCTGATCGCCCGTGGTATTGCATCCGAGGCGGATATCATTATCTTAAATGACCCGACGGCAGGTGTGGATATCGGGACGAAACAGGATATTTATGCACTGCTGGATGAGATCCGTGATCTCGGAAAATCCGTGATCCTGTATTCTACAGAAGACGCGGAAATGGAAATCTGTGACCGTGTATATGTCATGCGGAACGGCTATGTGACAAAAGAGCTGAAAGGCGAAGAGATCAACGTGCCCAACATTGTCTCTGCTTCCTTTATCGAGACGGAAAAGAAAGATGTTGTAGAGAAAAAGAAAAGCTCAGCTTCCAAACTTCTGTCGGCACGCTGGATGCTTCCCATGATCACGCTGATCCTTATTTTTGCGGCGAATGTGGCCCTGACTCCGAATCTTCTGTCCTATGTGGGCCTGAACATGAAGATCCGTTCCGCCCTTCCTCTGATCCTTGCGGCACTTGGACAGATGTTTATCGTCATGTGCGGCGACGTGGATATGGGCAACGGGTATTCCATCGGTCTTATTAACTGTATCGTCGGTATCTGGCTGACAGGCAGGCCGCTGATCGGTGTGCTCGGGCTGATCCTGTTTATGGCAGCCTATTTTGGCATGGCGGTCCTGATCCATATGCGCCGGATCCCTGCGATCGTTGTTACTATGGGCATGCAGTTTGTCTGGTACGGCCTGGCTCTTATGGTCTGTCCGAATCCGGGCGGAAGCTGCCCTGCATGGATCAACAGTTTTCTGAAGCTTAAAACGCCGCTGGTTCCGCAGCCTATTATTCTGGCAGTGGTCATCGGGGCTGTCTGCTGGTATGTTCTGTACCGCTGCCGTTATGGAATCGTCCTTCGGGGAATCGGCAACAATGCCCAGTCTGTGGAACGTTCCGGATGGAATTACATGACTGCAAAGGCCGTTGCCTATACGATCGCAGGATTTCTTGTAGTACTGGCAGGTATGGCCTATACATCGACTTCCGGCGGAGCAGACGCAAACAGTGCAGTCAACCTGAACATGCTCTCTATCGCTACAGTTATTCTGGGCGGTTGTGAGATGTCCGGCGGTGTGCCCGTACCCGTGGGCGTTGTTATGGCTGCAATCGTCATGAACCTGATCAATACGCTTCTGACAGCATTGAAAATGAACTCGAACTATCAGACGGCCATCATCGGTATCATTCTGATCGGTGTGCTTGCTCTTAAGTATCTGGTTCGGAGAAGGGAGAGTGGCGGCCGTGAATAAAAAATTTAAAAATATTCTTAACAGCCCGGTTCTGTGGCCGGTAGCAGGATGTATCATCCTGTATATCATGATCTGTGCCGTTTCGGGCTCTGTCAATGTCCGTGTGCTGACAAGCGGCCTCAAACTGTGCGTATTTGCACTGCTTCTGGGTGTCGCCCAGATGATCGTTGTTACCAGTGGAAAGGGTGCCATTGATATTTCTCAGAAATATATCATGACCCTGACGGCTTATATTTCCTGCTGGCTGATGCAGACAAATATTATTCTGGGTATTGTGGGAGCTGTCGTGGTCGGCATGCTCTGCGGTCTGTTTAACGGCAGCATCAGCACATTCCTCAATATCCATGCGATGATCACGACCATGGCTACGGGATATATGTATTACTCCATTATCCTGGTCATCTGCGACAAGGTCACCAATTCACCGAATAAGGACTTTGTTAAGTTCATTAACAGTAATGTGTTCGGCATTAACTCCATGACCATCATTGCCATTGTGATTGCGGTGGTTCTGTTCTTTACCCTTTACCGGACCAAGTACGGTATGAACCTGCATGCAACTGGTCAGAAGAGAGAAGCTGCAAGACTGGCAGGCATTAATGTCAAGAAGACCGTTATTACTGCCTTTGTGATCAACGGTGCCCTCTGCGGTCTTGCCGGAGCTCTGAACGCAGCTTACTGCGGCGGCGCAAATCAGGACCTTGGAACGACCTATTTCCTGCCTTCGATCGCAGCCTGCTTCGTGGGCGGAACCAATGCAGCCGGTGGTAAATCCAATATCATTGCTGTATGTCTTGGTGCTTTTATGATGACGCTTATGTCGACCTTCCTGAATGCCGCCAAGATCGGTATCGGAGCACAGCGCCTGATCCAGGGTATCTTTATCGTACTTCTTCTGTGCATGGCTACCAAAAACCCGAACAGCAAATCCTGAGAAACGGGACAGCTGATAAAACGGAGGGCATCTGATAAAGCTGAAGGCGGCTGATAAAGCGAAAGACAGCTGATAAAAATGAAACTGGTAAAAAAACTGGAATAAGTGATAAAATGGAAATATGAATCTGTGCCCGGCTCTATACTTTGAGCCGGGCACTTTGTTGTGTGCCAGATCATATTCCGGATAGCTTATAAATAAGCTTGTACACAATTTTATCGCAGGAAAATACAATGGCGGACGGTAAATAGATTTGTTCTGGGAAAGAGAAGAGTCAGGCACCAAATTTTATACGCAGAGAGAGGAAATGCGATATAGCGTATAAGTTTATGCCTGGAAAGAGAAGAGTCAGCCTCAGTTTTTATACGCGGAGAGAGGAAATGTGATATAGCGTATAAGTTTATGCCTGGAAAGAGAAGAGTCAGCCTCAGT
>CACZPF010000275.1 GCA_902782975.1 uncultured Lachnospiraceae bacterium | reverse complement strand
TTTCGGGGCTTTATGCTGAGAATGCAGAATTGGGGGCGGAACAGACTTGCCAAACGGCAGGATGTATCTTAATATAACCGACAGGCAAAGAATAAAGAAATGCATCGAAGATCCTGTCCGGGCTGAATGTCGGTGATTGATCGCATGAAGCCGGATCACCGGCTGACACTGTTTGCCTGTTGAGGGCGATTTTTAATGTTGGTTTAATAAAGGGGCATTATACTGTAAGAGCATTAGCTGAAAGGGGACTGTTATGAAATTGCTAATCGTGGAAGACGATCCGGATCTGAACCGTCTTCTGAAAAGAGAAACCATAAGAAATGGGTACAGCACTGATTCTGCAGCCAGCGCCGAAGAAGCATTGCTTTATCTTGAACAGACAGACTATGATGGAATACTCCTGGATGTTTCCCTTCCCGGGATGAATGGGTTTGAACTGGTGCAGATTCTGAGAAGAAGGGGAGATCCGACACCTGTTTTGTTTCTGACCGCAAGAGATGCACTTGAAGACAGGATAAGAGGCCTTGATCTTGGCGGAGATGACTACATGGTCAAGCCTTTTGAATTACAGGAGCTTCTTGCCAGGATCAGGGCTTTGGTAAGGCGTTCTTATCAGGAAAACAGCAATTTGCTCATCGCAGGGGATCTGGTCCTTGATATGGGAACGCACACCGTTAAAAGGGCCGGCAAAATAATTGAACTTACCAGAAAGGAGTATCAGGTACTGGAGTACCTGATGCTGAACCGGAATATAATCCTGAGCCGGGAACAGATAGAGGAACATGTCTGGAATTTCGATTATGAAGGCGCTTCCAACATTGTCAACGCGTATATTACGCATCTCAGAAATAAAATTGATAAAGATCACAGAATTAAGCTGATCCGCTCCATTCGCGGAAGAGGGTTTATGATTTCGACGGAAGAGGAGAGCCATGAAAAGCATACGGACTAAAACTACGCTCTTATTTACAGGTTTCATGCTGCTGGCAATCAGTTCAGTTGCCGTACTGCTTTATCTGAAAAACCGCGATACTGTTATAAAACAGTATCAGTCCTATCTGATCAATACGATAGATCAGTATGCAGAAGATATCTATGAAGTTCAGGACACTTACGGCAATACCATGCAGATGGGGCCTTCTGTTGATGGTTTGTTTCTTGCCCCTCATCTGGGCGTTACTGAGATGAATAATAATCTGCAGATAGGAATCATTCCGGATGAAGATTCAGGAAAAAGCGGTGTTGTTTTTGTTCCGAAAACGGGAGAATCTGATGTTTTCCTGGTATTCTCTGAAGGGGATTTTCATGAAGATAGAATAATAAAAACTGTAATAAAACACAAAACATATTATGTTTATGACAGAAAACTGGAACATGTGACAGAGAGCGGGTTCCCCCTCTGGATAAGAGGTGTAATCCCGGAAGACAAGATGTTCAGTGAACTGAATCTTATCTACAGACATTCATTTCTGCTTATGGCATTCCTTTTGATATTGACATTTCTGATTTCCTGGTTTGTATCCGGGAGGATGCTTAAGCCAATAAAAAAATTAAGCCATGAGATCAGTGAGATAGTAACAGAGGATGATCTTAAGAAACGGGTTGAAACGGATTCTGAAAGCGAGATCAGGCTTTTAACGCATTCTTTTAATATGATGATGGAAAGACTTCAGACCTCCTTTGAGGCAGAAAAACAGTTTACTGTAGATGTTTCCCATGAATTAAGAACTCCGGTTTCCGTGATACTTCTGGAAAGTGAAAATACCCTTGCCAGGCAAAAGATTCCTGAAGAAATGGAAGAACCAATAAAAACAATAACCCGTCAGGCCCGGAAAATGAAAGCCACGATTGAAGATATGCTTCTTTACGGAAGGCTGGAAAGAAATATGGAGAAATATCCATTTGAGACAATAGATCTGTCAGAACTGGTATCAGAAGTGGCAGAAGATATGGGTTATTTGTCCCAAAATCACATAACTTTGACTGCGGATATCGATGAGGGAGTCTGCATTTCCGGTAATTCACAGCTTTTAGAAAGACTCCTCCAGAATCTTATTATGAATGCTTACCAGTACGGAAAAATGAACGGCCATATCCAGGTTTCACTGAAAAAGGAGAAAAATACGATTATTCTATCGGTAGAAGATGACGGACAGGGAATTCCGGAAGAAGATCAGCAGAAAATCTTTGAACGATTCTACCGCGGGAAAAATGCACAAAATAGAAACGGAAACGGGCTCGGACTTTCAATTGTCAAGAAAATTGCAGATTTACATCATGGGACAATAGAGGTTGAAAGCAGTCCGGGGAAGGGAAGTATTTTTAATGTAAAATTTCAGACTTTTTAACGATATTTTAATACTCTCCAGTTATGAT
>CACZPF010000274.1 GCA_902782975.1 uncultured Lachnospiraceae bacterium | reverse complement strand
GCCGTCCTGCTCCATGGTCTCGATCTGTTTCAGACGATTGATACGGCTCTGGATGGTCTTGAAGTTGGTCAGCATGCCGCCGAGCCATCTTTCATTCACATAGAACTGACCGCAGCGCTCTGCTTCTGTACGGATCGCATCCTGCGCCTGCTTCTTGGTTCCTACAAAAAGAATGGATCCGCCATTGCTGATGATATCGGCGATCGCATTGTAGGCATCGTCTACCATGCCTACGGACTGCTGCAGGTCGATGATATAGATTCCGTTACGCTCTGTGTAGATGTAGGGAGCCATTTTGGGGTTCCATCTTCTGGTCTGATGTCCGAAGTGTACGCCTGCTTCAAGCAGCTGTTTCATTGAAATTACGCTCATGTTTTTTTCTCCTTTTTTGGTTTTTTCTTCCGCCGCCGGTCTTCTTCTTTCCGGACCCGTCAGATCAGCAATATCCGTCCTGCCAGGCACCACCATGGGAATCACGGGGCGTGCATAATCACAACCATTTTAATATATCATAGGGTTTTTCCGGTGTAAAGCCTTTTTTTAAATTTTATACGATATCATCTTTTTCTATTTTACGGAAGCTTTATACAATATGATTTTATACAATATCGCCTTTTTCTATTTTCCGCCAGCTTCCTTCCGGCAGATCATCCGGCAGGGTAAGTCTCCCCATCCTGATCCGTTTAAGATAGATCACCTCGCAGCCGACGGCACTGATCATACGCTTGACCTGATGAAATCGTCCTTCTGTTATGGTAAGGAAGACCGCTCCCGGACCGGCAGTTCGGACTTCGGCAGGAGCTGTAGGTCTGTCATCACCAATATCCAGACCGCTTGCCAGACGGAACATATCCTGCTCCGTCAATATGCCGGTATACTCTACATAGTAGGTTTTGGCCACATGCTTCCTGGGTGACAGAAGCGAATGGGCAAGCTGGCCGTCATCTGTAATAAGAAGAAGCCCTACCGTATCCTTGTCAAGCCGTCCGACGGGAAAGAGGTTTCGTCTGGATGGAGGAAGAAGATCCAGAACCGTCCGGGCGCTTCTGTCCTCGGTCGCCGTGATGCAGCCGGCAGGCTTGTTCAGAAGATAGTAGACAAATTCTTCCTGCGGAAGAATTTCTTCTTCATCCAGAAAGACCCGGGAAGTGCCGGGGATGATCTTCAGATCGGCCGACCTCGCCGGCTGTCCGTCTACAAACACACGGCCTGCCCGTATCCATTTTTTCACTTCACTTCTGGTCCCGTGGCCGGAGTCGGCCAGGTACTTATCAAGACGAATGGTCTTTTCCATAGTTTTATTCTCAGAAAAAGATGAAACAGATTATACGAATCAGATTATATTAACCATATCATACGCGTCAGATTATATGAGTCAGATTATATGAACCATATCATATGCGTCAGTCCCTGACCTTCAGCCTTCCTTAAAATACCGGAAGCCGAAGACCAGGATCGCAAGCAGCAGAGCATAGATCACAAGGAATCCCGTCCCGCCGAAGATCGTAACGGCTTCTTCATAATACTTTGACAGAGTTACGGAAAACAGGTTGGCTCCTGCATGCATCAGGATAGAGCTCATAAGACTGCCGGTCTTTTCCAGGATCACCGCAAAAAGAATGCCAAGAATGAAGGCATAGATTCCCTGGAGCACATCTCCGTGAAAAACGCCAAACGCAAGGCCTGAGAAAACAGCGGCCAGCTTCCAGGACATATGATCCCGCATCCGCAGATAAACAAGCCAGCGGAACAGCATCTCTTCCGCTGCAGGTGCTGCGATCACAAGCCATAAGACCAGAAAGCTGAATCTGCCATAGGCAATATAAAGTCCGATTGCCTGTCCTGACCAGCTTTCAGGAAGAACAGAGCCAAAAAACTGAATGATTACAGACAAAAAAAGGTTCCCGTATACTCCGACAGCAATACCCATAAATAAAAGAATAAGGCCATCGATAACCGATAATCGCCTCTGGACAAATCTTTTACAGAATGTTCTGCTTTTCACCGGAGAATTGTTATTCAGAGCATCCACATGAACTTTCTTGTTGAACGTTGAAATCTTCTGCCGCAGTTCTCTCTTCTGTTTATCCTTTTGATAGAGTCTGCTGAACGGTATCCAGCATAAAAGCCCTGTGATTCCGGTGGAAAGAGCACTATATGCAGGACCCCCGCAGTAATTCCATAAAAACAGACTCACCTGACGGACAGCCATGATATTGACGACGATCGTGGCAATTATAAAATAGATCAGTACAGGATAAAAGTCCCGCCACAGGCACTTTATATAAGAAGTTTTTCCCGGCGGGATGACGCGAAAAAATCCGGTATCTCTTCTGGTGAGTCGGCAATGAAGACCGGCGAAGCACTCTCCAGCTCTTCCCTGGTTCCATATCCGTAGGAAACGGCGATGCACCTGATGCCGCAGGACGCCGCACCGGCCACATCATGACTCTTATCTCCTACCATGATCACTTCATCACGCCGGTCCGAATAACCCAGCCGGCTAAGAGCCTCTTCGATCACATCGGATTTTCTGGTACGTCCTCCGTCCATTTCGCTCCCGACGATCACATCAAAGTATTTCGTAAGGTCAAAATGATCAAGAACCTGCCTGACAAATACCTCCGGCTTGGAGGATGCCACCCCCAGCAGAAATTCTCCTGTTTTCAGAGTGAGCAGCATATCCTTGATGCCCGGATAAACATAATTTTCATAAATGCCGACAGGGGCAAACCGCTCCCGGTAGTATCCGACAGCCAGTTCGGCAGTCTCGCGGTCCACCCCTGCATATTCCATAAACTGCTCCAGAAGAGGCGGCCCGACGAAGACTCTGAGCTTATCAAGGTCCGGCTCAGGACGCCCGATTTTTTCCAGTGCATACTGGACACTTTTCATAATACCCTCGCCGGAATCGGTCAGCGTCCCGTCCAGATCAAAAAGAATCACATTAACCATTTTTGCCTCACATGCGTTCCGGTGCTGAAAAGCCCAGGAGGTCAATACTGGTCTCCAGAACCTTCCTTGTCAGATCAAGAAGACGAATGAGGGACTTCTTACGGCCCGGGTCCTCTTCCCCCAGGATCCGTGTCTCATGATAAAAGCTGTTGAAAGCGTTTGCCACATCATAAATATACGCACAGATGCGATGCGGAGCCTTCTCCTCGAAAGCGTCTTCCACAGTGGGACCGAATCCGACGATCTGGCGCATCAGATCCTTTTCGCTCTTATTCCCGGCGGGTAGGATCTCTCCTTCGCCGAGATGTCCTCCCTCTTCCTGATATCTGTTCAGGATCGATTTGATCCGGACGATCGTATAAAGGATATAGGGACCCGTATTACCCTCGAACGAAGTAAACCTGTCTACATCAAAAACGTAATCCTTTACAGCCTGGTTGGACAGATCCCCGTACTTGACGGCGGACAGGCCGACCACTTTAGCGGTATCCTCGGCATCCATATCCCTGACACTGCGGTTTTCGACGATCTTCTTGTACATCTCCTCATTGATATCCGCGATCAGATTCTCAAGCCGCATGACACCGCCCTCGCGGGTCTTGAAGGGCTTGCCGTCTTTCCCGTTCATTGTTCCGAAACCAAGGAAGGAAAGGACTGTATGTTCGTCGACGATTCCGGTCCTGCGGGCACATCGGAATACCTGCACAAAGTGCAGCTCCTGCCTCTTATCCACCACATAAAGGATCTCATCCGGGTCGTAAAGCTTTTTACGCTCCAGAATCGTAGCCAGGTCCGTTGTGGTATAAAGAGAGGCACCATCCGATTTCAGGATCATGCAGGGCGGAATTTCCTTGGTATCGGTATCTTCTTTCACATCGACGATCAGAGCGCCCTGGTCTTCGTAGGCAAAACCATCCTCCTGCATCTTTTTCACCATATCCGGAATATAGGGCTGTACATCCGATTCG
This sequence comes from uncultured Lachnospiraceae bacterium, assembly GCA_902782975.1. Taxonomy (GTDB): domain Bacteria; phylum Bacillota; class Clostridia; order Lachnospirales; family Lachnospiraceae; genus Blautia_A. The sequence goes on along the minus strand of CACZPF010000274.1, from coordinate 1,236 downwards.
CCCTTCCAGAGATCAAAAGATACATTCAGATTCTCATAGTTCTTTTTAAGATCTGCCACGGAAACCTTCATGATATGGTTCCACAAAGCCATATACCCGCGCTTTCCTTTTTGCAGAAGGCTGGTGGCAAGAAGCGCCTCATTCCGGTAATCTTCATCCTCCTTGGACCGCTTGCTGGCAGCAGGATAGATCTCCTCCAGTTCGCTGATCGTAAAGGGCGGATCTGACGGATATTCTCCCTCAAAATTATCGTCAAAATACGGGAGATCCGGCTGACGTTTCCGAAGTTCGGTAATAATGAGCCCCATCTGAAGGCCCCAGTCTCCAAGATGAATATCCCCCAGAACCTTATGCCCCATAAACCGGGCGATCCTTTTAATACTCTCTCCGATGATGGCAGAACGCAGATGCCCCACATGCAGAGGCTTGGCCACGTTCGGGCCGCCATAATCAATGATGATGGTCCTGGGGGAAGCAGCACGGTCGACGGAAAGGTTTTCGTCCGATTCCATCTTTTTCATATAAGAAGCGAGAAATTCTGCGGAAACATCCAGATTGATAAATCCCGGCCTGACCGATTCGACCTTTTCGAAAACGGGGGAATCCGCCAGAACAGCTGCTACTTCGTCTGCGATCATGAAAGGTGCCTTTTTATAAGCCTTTGCACCTGCCATGGCACCGTTACACTGATATTCACATAGATCCGGACGGTTGGAAACAGACACCCTGCCAAGTGCAGGATCATATCCTGCCTTCTCGAAAGCCTTTCCAAGTTCCTCCGTCATACATTCCATTAACTTTTTCATAAAAACTCCTATCTGAAGGTCACTACCTTTGTGCAGGTCAGGGCAAGAGCACCATATCCGATATGGCAGGCAACGCTGAGGGACAGGGGATCCATCCGGCATTCCGTAAATTCCGGGAATAATTCCAGCGCCTCGTTTTTAAATTCTTCTGCCTCCTCCGGATTGCCTGTATATGCTCCCTGAAGGATCATCTCTCCCCTTTTCAGTGGTTCTTTAAACCGGGTATCCAGATCATTCCGCACCGCTTTGACCATCACCTTCTTGGCCTGCTTTTTGCCGCGCACCTTGGAATATGCATCCAGTTTTTCTCCCTGGATCTGCAGGACCGGTTTAAGATTCAGAACGGTCCCGATCGCAGCGGCAGCAGGCGTGATACGGCCTCCCCGCTTCAGGTATTTAAGCGTTTCCAGTGTGATATAGATACTGGCTT
>CACZPF010000273.1 GCA_902782975.1 uncultured Lachnospiraceae bacterium | reverse complement strand
TTATCTGCCCGAAGGCCCGTATTCTTCTGCCGGAGGTCTTCGTAATCTGCCTGAAGGCCCGTATTCTTCTGCCGGAGGTCTTCGTAATCTGCCTGAAGGCCTGTATTCTTCTGCTGGAGGTCTTCGTAATCTGCCTGAAGACCCGTATTCTTCTGCTGGAGGTCTTCGTTATTCTTCTGGAGGACAGCAAGCCTGCCTTCCAGGGATTTCTTTTCCAGAAGGAGAGACTCTGCTCTGGCACCGGCGGACCTCGCTTCCTGTTCGAGTTTTCTCAGATCTTCAGGATCTGTAAGATCATTTTTCTCTGATTCAAGGATGTCGATCTTGCCTGCCAGCGCATTCTTTTCTTCCTCAACGGAGGAAAGCTTTCTTTTTGATTCTTCGGCCTGCAGACGAAGCGTGACAAGTTCATGCTTAAGATCATACATCTCCTGATCTTTATTTCTCAGATCTTCCTCAAAATCCTCAGCCTGCTGTTTGGCTTTAAAATAATCATCCGTAATGTTCAGGCTCAGCAGCATATGTTTGGTATCCATGGGCTGCCTTTTATATCCCGGAAGCTGACTGAATTCCGATATTTTATTATTCATATATGAGGCAACCTTCTGGAAATATTCCTCCGATTCGTAACCTCCAAGAGTCATGATTTTCCCACCGATCACAACCTGCGCAGTATTTTTAACGGACATGGCAGCGGCCTCCTGTTTAAAAATCTATCTTCAAAAAACAAATCTTCGCTTCAATTATTATACTCGATAAAAAGTCAAAAGTACAGAAATATTTTCGGTCCTCTTCACAGGACTGCCTTCGTTACTATTCACGGTCCTTCCCCGTTATTCCTCTTCACCAGCATCATCCGGCACTTCCTCATCCGGCAGCTTATATCCAAGGTGCCGGTAGGACAGCATAGACGCCGTCCGTCCTCTGGGCGTACGGTTCAGAAATCCGTTCTGAATCAGGTAAGGTTCATATACATCCTCGAGTGTCCCGGAATCCTCACCGATCGCAGCGGCCAGTGTTTCCAGTCCGACAGGACCGCCCTGATAATTCAGGATAAGCGTGGAAAGAAGTTTCCGGTCCATCTTATCCAGGCCGTACTGATCAACTTCCAGAAGGTCAAGTGCAGTTCCGGCCACCTCGCTGGTAATGCTGCCATCATATCGTACCTGGGCAAAGTCACGGACATTTTTGAGCAGCCGGTTTGCAAGACGCGGGGTTCCTCTTGCCCTTCTCGCGATCTCACCGGCCCCTTTCTCATCGATCTCCACACCAAGAGCTTCGGCGGACCTTAACACGATCGTCTTTAACTCCCGCTGACTGTAAAAATCCAGATGAAAAGTGATGCCGAACCTGTCTCGAAGAGGCGCACTCAGAAGCCCTGCCCTTGTTGTCGCACCTACCAGGGTGAACCTGGGCAGATTCAGACGGATCGAACGGGCTGAAGCCCCCTTGCCGATCATGATGTCGATGGCAAAATCTTCCATCGCAGGATATAAAATCTCTTCTACCTGCCTGTTCAGGCGGTGGATCTCATCAACAAAGAGGATATCTCCTTCCTGCAGATTGTTCAGGATGGCCGCCATTTCCCCCGGTTTATCGATGGCCGGGCCGCTGGTTACCTGCATATGTCCGCCCATCTCATTGGCAATGATATTGGAAAGCGTTGTTTTTCCAAGGCCGGGAGGACCGTAGAGCAGCACATGGTCCAGCGGTTCTTTTCTCTGACGGGCAGCTTCGATATATACCCTCAGTATATTTCTGATCTTCTCCTGACCGATGTATTCATCAAGTGTCTGCGGACGAAGACTTCCCTCAACAGGCAGATCCTCCTCCAGAGCATCGGTGGTTATGATACGTTTATTCATATTGTGTCACCTTTTATCAAATATTCCTGGCGCATGCTCAAAGATATTTAAGTGCTGCACGAAGAATGGCCTCTACATCCTGATCGGGGACCCCCTCGACCTGCCGGACCGCTTTATAGGCTTCCGAAGCACTGTAGCCGAGTGCTGTCAGCGCTTCTGCCGCCTCCATTTTCCCATTTTCAAGGGCAGGGGCAGCAGCACTTCCCTGGGAAACTGCTTCCAGGCTGACCGGCCCCGCATGAGAAATCCCTGTGGAAATCTTATCTTTTAATTCGAGAATAAGCTTCTGGGCCGTTTTCTTTCCTATTCCCGGTGCCTGGGATATGGTTTTTACATCCTCAGAAAGCACAGCCATCCGAAGATCATCCGGAGAAAAACGGCTGAGAATACCCATAGCTCCTTTGGGTCCTACACCGTTTACAAGAATCAGCAGTTTAAACATGGCGAGATCCTGTCTGGTAAGAAAGCCGAACAGCGCCATGCCATCCTCTTTTACCTGAAGGTACGTATAGATCCTGACAGGATCCCCCTGGCGGATCCTGGACATCTGCGGGCCTGTCATAAAGATCTCGTACCCGACGCCTCCGGCCGTTTCTACAATAACAGAGGATTCCGACAGTTCTTCGGCAGTCCCTTTGACAAATGAAATCATAAGCAGATCTCCTGTTCGATTCAGAATTATATGCGGCTGTGAATGGTAACGGTGGTGCAGTTTTTGCCCGGAATTTTAACTTGTAAAGTATCAAAAACCTGCCGGTATGTCACACAGCAGGTTTTTGAGTGAAGAAACCCTGGATTGCCGCAATACTAAGAAAACAGTTACTATTCACGGCATGTCCGAATGTATTGAATGGGCCGTGGTTAGTAACAGAAACCAGGGACTCCCGAAATGTAAGCCTCCATGCGAATCCGTGACGATCCCATGGTCGGACCGGCTGTAAGGCCGTACTGCACTTATCACACTCTCTGTATGATCCCTCTCGGGCATGCTTCGATGCATGATCCGCAGCCGGTACATTTTTCGCCGTCCACATGAGCGACAAAATCGGTGACGGTAATGGCGCCGTTCTCGCAGGTCTTTTCACACTTTTTACAGCCGATACATCCCACATCACAGGCTGCAGTCACGGCTTTGCCCTTTGCATGAGACGCACATCCGACGAACACGCTCTGCGCGAAGGGGGCAAGCTCGATCAGGTGCTTCGGACATTTTGCCACACACTTGCCGCAGGCCTTGCATGCTTCACGGTCTACTTTTGCAATGCCATTTACAATGTGAATGGCATCAAAGGGACAGGCCTTTACGCAGCTGCCGAATCCGAGACACCCGTAAGCACAGGACTTTGGTCCGCCGCCGGGGATCATGGCTGCCATCTCGCAGTCCTTAACACCGTCGTATTCGAACTGTTCTCTGGCCTTTTCACAGGTACCGGAGCATTTTACATAGGCCGCCATACGGACACTCTCCGATACTTCCTCCCCCATAATGCCCGCAATGATCTTTCCGACCGGCTCGCCGCCTACCGGACATCCGTTGACAGGAGCCTCTCCTTTAGCGATGGCAGCGGCCAGACCGTCACATCCCGGATAACCGCATCCGCCGCAGTTATTGCCGGGAAGGGCTTCCCGAACGGCTACTTCTTTTTCATCCACCTTGACTGCAAATTTATTTCCGGCCACACCAAGAAAGATGCCGATGAAGAGTCCCACTGCCGCGACCAGAACTGTGGCCGCAAGAATCGTACTTATATTCATCTTTTGCCGCCTCCCTTATATTAAACCGGAAAAACCGAAGAAAGCAATGGACATAAGCCCTGCCGTGATCAGAACAATAGGAAAGCCCTGAAAAGCCTTCGGAATATCGTTATAACGGATCTTTTCACGGATACTGGCCATCAGAATGATGGAGATCGTAAAGCCCACAGCGGTAGCAAACCCGTTTACAGTGCCCTGAAGAATGTTGTATTCTTTCTGAACATTCAGAAGCGCAACTCCGAGAACCGCACAGTTCGTAGTGATCAGCGGCAGATATACGCCCAGCGCCTGATAAAGAGAGGGAACCGACTTTTTCAGGAACATCTCAACAAACTGAACCAGTGCCGCAATGATCAGTATGAAGACGATCGTCTGCAGATAGGTAAGATCCAGCGGAACGAGGATCAGTTTATAGATCACGCCAGTGACGAAGGAAGCCAGAGTAATGACAAAGATGACGGCTCCGCCCATGCCGGCTGCTGTATTGGTACTTTTGGATACACCAAGGAAGGGACACAGTCCCAGAAACTGGCTGAGTACGACGTTATTGACCAGCGCAGATCCTACAATGATCAGTAATAATTCTTTCATTTAACTGCCGCCTCCTTTCCTTTACAAAGCGTATTCCCGCAGGAAGCGCAGGATCCGCCGCAATCAGGATTGCTGGGATCAATGCCTCGTTTTGCGGCACCGATACGAAGCTTATTCTGGATGGCAGAAAGGAGTGCCAGCACAAAGAAAGCTCCGGGAGCGAGAATGAAAATAGTGATGGGCTCGTATCCGACCTTGCCGGCAGCCGCGTCAGCCAGGGGAAGGACCTGCAGTCCGAAGATCTTCCCGGCACCGATCAGTTCCCGGACGATACCGATACATGTGATACTGAGTGTAAATCCAAGTCCCATGCCGATGCCGTCAAACAGCGATGCCACAGGGGCATGCTTGGAAGCATACGCTTCGGCACGGCCGAGGATGATACAGTTCACGACGATCAGCGGAATATAGATTCCAAGAGACGAGTAGAGGGAAGGAATAAATCCCTGAAGCAGAAGCTGCACCACGGTCACAAAGGAAGCCACGACCACGATATAGGCCGGCATACGAACTCTGTCCGGAATAAAATTCCGCAGAAGCGAGATCATCAGGTTGGAAGCTGCCAGGATCACGGTGGTCGTAAGCCCCATACCGATACCGTTGGAAGCGGATGTAGTGATCGCGAGGGTCGGACACATGCCGAGCATCAGCACAAAGGTGGGATTTTCCTTGATAATACCATTAAAAAGCCGCTCAGATGGTGAATTTGCTTTCATTCGGCCTCTCCTCCTTTCCCGTTTTCATAGCGGAATGCGGCAAGACCGGCATTGACGCCGTTAGTCATGGCGTTGGAAGTGACTGTCGCGCCGCTTAGGGCGTCGATCTCGTCCTCTTCCGTGGCACCGTTCTTTGTGTATTCAAATTTTTCAACATTCCTATCCTTAAACTGGGACTGGAATTCTTCGGTGGTCGCCCGCATGCCAAGACCAGCCGTTTCAGAGATGGAAAGAATGGAGATCCCGTTCAGGGTTCCGTCATTCTGAACACCCATGGTAAACTGAATATCTCCGCCGTAACCTTCTTTGGTGGTGACGGTAAAGGCATAGCCGAGATCTGAACCATCCGACCCCTTCGCCGCCATGACTTCATTAATATCCTGTCTCGGGTAGCCGGATTCATCCAGAAATGCTTCCAGAGAGTCATCCCTGGTTTCCAGCACGCTCTCAAAAGAATCTGCATCTTCAAAAACCGCCTTGTAGGCTTCTTCCTTGGCTTTTGCTTCCTGTGCCCGGATCGGCTCCAGCGTGATATCGTGAACGACACCCAGGGCAAGACCGGATACAAGTGTGATCAGCGTGATCGCCATGGTATCTTTCAGGATCTTATTCATGCCTTCTTACCCCCTTTCCCGAATACGGTGGGTCTGGTGTAGTTTTCAATAACAGGCACCAGGAGGTTGCAGAAAATGATGGAGTAGGAAACACCTTCTGCCGCACCGCCGAACAGACGCAGGATCGCTGTCAGCACACCGAGACAGCACCCGTAGATCAGCTGTCCCCTGGGTGTGATGGGGCTTGTCACGTAGTCTGTCGCCATGAACCATGCGCCCAGCATCAGACCGCCTCCGAACAGATGGGTGAACAGGAAACGGGCGTCAAATCCCATACCGCCAAACAGCATATACAAAATAACAAATACAGCGAAACTTCCCAGATACGCACAGGGAATACGCGGGCTTATGATCTTAAAAATCAGAAGGATGGCCGCGCCGATCAGGATCATCAGGGCACTGGTCTCTCCGATGGTCCCCTGAACATTTCCAAGGAACAGATTAAAAACAGATACCGATCCTTCCGTAAAGCCGCCAGATTTCAAAGCCGCCAGAGGCGTGGCGCCGGATACGGAATCTATAACACCCCGGTAGGAATCTGTCACCGAAAAATCGGTCATTTTTCCGGCAAAAGAAATCACCAGAAAGCATCTGGCCGCCAGGGCCGGATTCATAAAGTTCTGCCCAAGGCCGCCGAAAAGCTCCTTTACGACAATGATGGCAAACGCGCTGCCGAGCACCGGCATCCACCAGGTGATCCGCACCGGCATATTGAGAGCGATCAGAAGACCCGTCACCACGGCACTGAAATCCGTGATGGTATTGGGTTTTTTCATAAAATGAGTATAAAGCCATTCTGAACAGACAGCGCTTCCAACAGAAAGCACTATGATCAGCAGGGCTCTGAAGCCAAAATTCCAAATCCCGAACAGAGAAGCCGGCATAAGCGCCAGTGCAACGATCTGCATGATCCGGCTGGTAGTCATCTTGTCTCTGACATGGGGATTGGATGATACATGATACATTTGTTCCATATTCTCCTCTTTCCCGGCGCATTCACTGCGCCAATAATGGCAGATTTGAAACAGCGTTTCAAACTCTCCCCTGTCTATTTTTTACGGCGGCTGTTCAGGATCAGCCGGCGCATGGATTTAATGCTCTGGGTCAGATCTCTCTTGGCAGGACATACATAACTGCAGCACCCGCATTCACAGCATTCCATACCGTCAAAACGCTGAAACAGTTCCATATCACCGTGATCCGCATAGGTGGCAAGCCTTGCAGGGATGACATGGGAAGGACATGCGCTGACACACCGGCCGCAGTTAATACAGGCGGTCTGTGTAAGGGCGCTCACCTCGTCCTTCTGAACAGCAAGACAGGCAGCCGTTGTTTTGGTACAGGGAACAGACAGATCATACAGAGCAAACCCCATCATGGGACCGCCGGCTACAACTTTTTCGACGCCCTCTTTCAGGCCGCCGGCAAGAGCGATCAGGTCCATCATATTCGTCCCGGTAGGAACCTGTACATTTTTGGGGGTCCGGATCCCATCCCCGGTAACCGTCACGATCTTACTCATGACAGGGATCCCTTCCAGTACAGCCTGCGCAATGGCAGACACTGTATCTACATTATCTACGACACAGCCCACATCAGCCGGCAGCATGGAGGAATTGATCTCCCGCCCTGTCACGGCATAGATCAGATTCCGCTCACCGCCCTGCGGATATTTGGTGAGGAGGACCTTTACCTCAATTCTGGGTTCTCCCTGCACAAGGCTCTGCATTTTTTCGATACACTCCGGTTTGTTATTCTCGATGCAGATACATCCTTTTGCATTGTCAAACAACTTCAGAATACATTTCAAGCCATCGATCAGACGTTCCGGCTCCGTGAGCATCCGTCGGTGATCACTGGTAAGATAGGGTTCACATTCCGCACCGTTTACCAGGACGTATTCAATTTTATCCGGCTCTTTCGGGGAGAGCTTGACAGCCGTAGGG
>CACZPF010000272.1 GCA_902782975.1 uncultured Lachnospiraceae bacterium | reverse complement strand
CCGGCGTTGGCCAGGAAGGTCTGTCCTTCATCGGAGAACATCACTTCGCGGGTCAGAGCAGCTGCTGCCGGATGCGGCGCATATTTATTAATGACAGAAGCATAGCCGTTCAGGATTGCGCCGTCGGTCGGAGTATTGGCAACCATCTCGTAATTCGTGATGTTTTTGGAATACGGAATACCTGTAAAGCTCCATACAACACCGACCGGGACTTCGCCGGTCTCAAAGTTCTGCTGTACGATATCCAGAGAATTGATACGGCCGGCTTCTGCCATCTCAGTCCAGAATTCAATGGCCGGATCCAGATTCGTCAGATCGCCGCCAAGCGCAAAGTTGGAAGCAATGATAGCCCCCTGCGCATTTCCGCCGTTGATATCGCCGAGAGCGACTTTGTAGGAACCGTTCTTGATGTCTTCCCAGGAAGTCGGGGCATCTTCATCGATCAGGTCGGTATTGACCAGGAATGTGGTAGCTCCGGTGTAAGCGACCATCCATTTTCCGTCCTCACCTTTGGCCCAGTCCGGAACAGAATCCCAATAGGAAGTCTTATATCCCTGTGTCAGATCTTCATCAATAACCTGAGAGGTGAAGGCATAGCCGACATCACCGATATCCTTCGTGCCTTTCTCACCTTCCGTGACAAACATCTGCAGTTCTTCTGCCGAAGACATGTCAACATCGCTGTGGGTGATGCCATAAGTGTCGTTCATATAAGCCCACAGGGATCCCCAGTCAGCCCATTCATCCGGCATGCCGACAGACTGGACATCGCCTTCTTCCTTGGCCTGAGCTATGATATCATCGAGGGACATGCTGTTCAGGTCAGCGCCTTCCTCCGCAGAAACGGGAGCGGCGAAGAGCATTGCCGCTGCGGCACAGGCTCCGATCATAGACATCAGTTTACTGTGTTTTCTCATATTTTTACCTCCTTCTGCAAACACTGGCTATGCTGAAATATTACCACATGATCTATTTCACAACAAGATTCCCTTCAAATCTCCCAATAATATCTTACCTGGCTGCCAGCAGATAATTAACATATTTTTCTGCCATATCATGCCAGTTAGGGAGGGCATCTCCCATATTTGCACCGCATGACTCCCTGTACATCGCCCACACAAACCAATAGTATGCAATAATCGCAACATATGCCATATAATGAAACTCGTTTTTTTCTGACCAGTTTTCCTGCAGATACTCCCGGATAAACTTACGGGCGTCGTCAAATTCATACATGGCATCGACAACATAGTAACCGACATCTATACCCGGATCTGAATATCCGGAGTACTCCCAGTCGATGAGGATCACTTCTCCATCGGGCTTTATCATCCAATTGTGTTTATATGTATCTCCATGGCAGAAGCATTTTTCTATGCCGTCACCAACAGTCATTTGATAAAGACGTCCTACTTTTTCTTTCAGACTCTCATATTTTTCAAAACAACCGGCATCCTTTTCATTCAGCAGACGCTCGGTCGTCAGCGCATCTTCCCACGGTTTCATACCGTAATTCACTACAACCGGTGAGGTGTGAAGATTCCGCAGAACGGCAGCTATTTTCTTAGAGTCCTCAAAATCAGCATAATCAGGCTCGCGGAATTCACTTATATATCTGGAAATCTTCCATCCCTCGATCACATCCATATAAATATATGTGGGATCGATCCCGAATTCCTTTGCCCTGATCAGAGAGGTTTTCTCGTTTCTTCTGTTGATAATGCTTTCCGTACCTTCTCCGGGATGCCGGTATATATAATCCGTCCCGTCTATCTGGAAGATAAACGATGTATTCGTCAGCCCCTCGCTGATGGTTCTGAAATCGACTATATCCTCTTCATCACAGCGGAAAATCAGTTTTATATTTCTGATAATATCACTGTGGGCATGACTGACATACCCTGTGTCAAACTCTCTGAGCTGATCAAAAAAGTCGAACTCAATGATCGTTTCCGGCGCATACTCCTTAAAATACAGGGGAGGCATTTCATCAAGATTGTCCCTTACGAGCCACTCCCAGAACTTGCGGTCATACAGTCCCGCATCCTTGTCTTCTTCCGCCAGTTCTATAAACTTGTCCGCAAAGCCTGCATCCCAGAATGCATGTCCGAGAAGCATCAACCCGCCGGGCTCTGCTTTTTCCATACGGATTATCCTGCCATCCTGATCAATATGGGCATACATTTCATCCTGCTGAACACTTGTACTGTATCCGGCATAAAAAGATTCATACTCATATAAATGAAAAGGATTCACGGTATAATAACTGTCACAGACGCAAATATAACTGTTCCTCAGATATTCTTTTGCAACAAGCAGGCTCTCGATATTATTCTTGACATTATATGCAGGATTGAAGATCAGCCTGACATTAAACTTATCCTCCAGATAGGCAAACATATCTTTTTTGTATCCGAGTACAACAGTTATATCCCTGATGCCGGCTTCCTGAAGCTGCTGGATCTGCCGTTCAATAAGACGCTCGCCGCGGACTTCATACAGCCCTTTGGGCTGCTCCAGTGACAGGGGGATAAAACGGGTCGCTGAACCTGCAGCAAGTATGACCGCAGAGTTGACACGAAACGGTTCTAACGATTCCATTCCTGTCTGTGTGATCGTCGCAGACTTTGCGTCAATTAATCCAGCTTCAACCAGACAGCTGTACGTTTCCCTGGACCGAAGAGCATGAGAAAGAAAAAGCTCCGACTGATTCTGAGCTCGGCCGACTGATGCTTCATAAAGATTATTCAGAATGTAGAATTCTTCCTTCGTCATGCTGAACCCCTCTTAATACGATGTACTCCCATTTGTCAGACCGCTGAATACCGCCTTTATTACCGAACGTTTTGCCGACTTATAATCCTTTCCGGCAAGGATCAGTTTTTCGACTTTTATCCCGGCCAGCTCTTCTTTCGGGATTTCATATGGATTGGCAGACAGGATCACCATATCCGCAACTTTTCCCTTTTCCAGGCTTCCACGATCATTTTCATCAAAGGTTGTATAGTACCCGTTGTAGGTGCACATGCGAAGTGCCTCCTGAACTGAAACGGCTTCATCCTTATTCGGATTATTGACGGCTCTGTCCATCCAGACAACAGGATCCGGAGTTGTACAGGGAGCATCCGATCCAAACGAAACCAGTATGCCGTTCTCACAGAATGTATGGATAGGATTAAGCCTTGAACATCTCTCTTGCCCCAAAATGGATTCAAGATACTCATCTGGTTCCTGTTTCCAGTTAATAAATGCACTCTGCACAGGCATCAGAATTCCATATTCTTTGCAGATCCTGATACCCTCTTCCGTCGGAAGGCAGTCATGGATTATGCCATGCCTGTGATCCTTTCGCGGAAAATCATCCAGAGCTGCTTTCAAAGCTTTTGTTGCCTGATCGAAGGCTTTATCGCCTATCGCGTGCATTTCAATTTGAAGGCCGGCTCTGTTGGCTGCCTTGCAGTGCTCTATGACCTTTTCATCAGAGTAATATAGAACGCCCTCTCCGCCCTCAGCATCGATATATGGGCTGTTCATGGCAGCATCATGCGATCCGAAGCAGCCATCAAGCGCACTCTCAAAGCATCCGCCGATACGCGGCAGCTTCCGCCTGACAGCCACCCTGATGTCCATCGGCTGCGGGAAAACGCGCAGCTGAAAACCGTTAGATAACGACTTGGCAAAGAGTTTTTCTATAGTGATATCCAGATTCATTGAGAAGCCGACTCCGCTCACGGTATGTACCATACCGATGCCCCTCTCAGCCATGAAATCAACCGCGTCCATCATGTTGCTGAACAGCTCTGTTAATGACAGGGAACTGCTGATATAATCCGAGAATTTAAAAAAAGCCTCCTGGTTCATTTCACCTGTATCCGGATGAAATCCGCGCAGATCCTTTACCTTGCCGGCCATTTTTTCCAGCAGCTTTGAATTGACTATACATGCGTGGCCATCGTATTTAACGACCATGATCTCCTTATCAGGACAAACCGCATCCAGTTCTTCCCTGCTGATCAGATGTCCTTCTTTTACAGAAAATGGAGAAGCCCCAAAGCAGATCAGCGTTCTGCTCCCGGATCTCTTTACAAACTCTCTGATTTTTTCGGAGATTTCCTTATTCGACTCCGCATCCATAACATTAAGCCCTGCCTGAAATGTTGAAAATGATGCAAAATGCTGATGAGAGTCCACAAATGACGGAATCAGTGCACGCCTCCCCAGAGTTATTTTCTCCGTGTCGGAATACAGGGCAGGCAGATCGTTGCCGACGTAAACTATTTTTCCGTTATCCTCCACCAGATAGCGGAACACATCATTATTTCTGTTTACCGTCAGTATTGAACCTTCGTAGCACTTCATCAGCTGTCGTTCTCCTTATAGCCGGGATCAAGCTGCTGTAATTCAAAATAATTGTCGATCTCCATAATGTCCTGTTTCATACAGGGACGGATCTCGACCCTGTAGTTTTCCTTCAGCAGAACGAAGGGGATAAACTCCCAGAAGTAATTTTTCCCGTCCTCAAAATCATGAAATACCCTGGCAAAATCTCTTCTCAACTTCTCACAGTCTTCCGGAGTCCAGTAGGATATTCCATAATAGTTATAGCAGTATGTATTACCCTTCTTATAATCTGCCAGATATCCGTCAGCCATCTTAAAGCTCCAGTCGTCTGTCTCCATGGAATAAGAGCCAAGAATGTTGCTGGCATACTGATATTTTCTGATCACATCAGGATTCGTGATGAACAGATCCGCTTCACAAAAATAACAGCCGCCATGAAGCTGATCAAGAGACAGCATGGCTGAGGAGATATTATTGGTTTTGTCGTATTCCCTGTTTTCGATCAGTTTCAGGAACGGATACTTCTCCAATAGTTCCGAAAGCTTATCATAACAGTATCCGCCAACGACCGTAATATCTGTAATACCAGCCGAAACAAGAGCATCCAGAAGGGTATCAAGGATCCTGACGCCTCTTACCGTGACCATGGGTTTCGGCCGATCGGCTGTAGCAGGCATCATTCTGGATCCGAATCCGGCAGCGAGGATAATTGCCCTTTTTACCCGATATGGCTCCAGAGCATCCAGTCCTGCCTGAGTAAGGGATATATCTGCCTTCTTAACATCCAGGCATCCATTCCCTCTCAATTTCTCAATGCATCTGCTGATCTCCGTTCCTGAAATACAAAGGTTATCGGAAATCTCTCTGATGGAATAATCCTTCCCGCCATATTTCTCGATGTAAGCAAGAAGTTCAAATTCATACCGGGTCAATGACATAGGCAACCTCTGTTTCTCTGCTG